>CAZNJV010000001.1:0-28888 GCA_964573565.1 uncultured Candidatus Saccharibacteria bacterium
GTATTTTGATGCTAAGGGTTCATATATTGGCATATGTGTATTATATCGTGTTTTGAAGGAATATATTATAATTAGGTATATCACAATCCTGTGATGAGATCTTAAGAGGAGGCCCATATGGGGTTTAGTAGTGTGGTACACGTAAGAGAGTTTGAAGAAAATTCGAGATTGAGACGCATCAAGCGCCGTCGCCGCGTAAGGGCAATTATCCTTATTACAGCTGCTCTTGCTATCATTGCAGGAGATGTTGTATGTATTGTCCTTCTTTAGATCTCGGTGGGGGTCACATAATTTTTTGTACATGTGATCCCCATCTAGAACTTCCCCTAGGTTGATTAGGAACAGGTCCTATAGTATAATATATGTTGTATTCAAGATTTATATCTTAATACATACTGCTCTTTAAAAGGATCTAGGTTTCTCCCTGTTAGCTTGCTTAATACAATATGCTTTTCATTTAGATATGGAAGTTAGGTTGTATTAAGTAAGACAAAAATCAATCCCAACTGGGAAAATATATTGAAAAAAGGAGAAATTGAAATGACTATCGTAACCGCTATTTTAGCAATGGTGCTGAAGCCGCTTGCGGCAGTTCTTGGTGCCCTCTTCCTCGTGGAGATAATAAAATTCCAGGAAAAGATGCATAAAGATCAGAAAGTTTTTGCATGGATTTCCATGCTCCTGATGTTGGTTTTTGTTGCCGATATTCCTGTCCCTTTGTGGGCAAGATTAGCAATGGTCGGCATACCATTTGTTTTAAACTTGCTGGACATTAAGCACCTTGGAAATGATCGTGGATACGTTAACGTCAACTTTGTTGAGACTATATGGGCGTTATTCTTAATGTCTATTATCGTTTTCCTCTGGCTGGCCTAGATCACCTTTATTTTGCAGTTCCGGGAGGGTTATCCAAACAATAACCCTCCTGGTGATCTAGTATCATTACAAATTGAAAAAATATTTACTTACTGTAAATATATAACCCCTTTTTATTCCTTAACACTACCCTCTTCTCTCCCTTCATATCCTTAATACCATTCTCATATGAATATACTACTCCCCCATCCTTTACAAATTTCTCTAACCTAGGTCTTAATATCCTCAAACTATTCTCATCCAAAAAGCAATATATCTTGTTAGCCTTAGAAATATCTACCTTGTAAATATTCTGTATCTCAAAAATAATATCTTTAACAAATGGGAATTTAATATCTCTCATCAAATTAGAAAATATTACTAACAGAGGGGAAATATCATATCCAAAACACTTACACTTGTATCTCTCATATACTTTAAATACCAATCTACCATCACCACTACCTAGATCTAGGAATGTATCCTTCTTTTTTGCATCTATCAAATCTGCAATCTCATCTAGTACATCATTTGGTGTCTTTGAAAGAGGACCAATAATGGCAGTCACAAGTATTGAAAGGATAATACAGAGGAATAGTAAAACCAAAGTTATGATTATACCTAGGGTAATACCGTTTAACATTGTGATATCATTATCAATGTAAATTAATATATATGTACATGATAGACGGAATTTTACTAATAGACAAGGAGGAAAATATTACATCCTATACTGCTATTAGAATGTTAAAGCGAATACTTCCCAAAGGTCAAAAGATCGGTCATGCGGGTACTTTAGATCCTTTTGCCACTGGACTTTTGATTGTACTTCTAGGCAAAGCTACTAAGCTTATGGATACCATCCATAGTCTAGACAAGGAATATGAGGTAAAAGCAGAATTTGGATATGCTACTGATACCCAGGATTGTACTGGAGAGAAGATCAAAACCTCTCCTACTCTACAACAAGTCTCAAAGGAAGAGTTGGAAGAGAATATTAAGAGATATCTTCTTGGAAATATATCTCAGCTACCTCCGCAATATTCAGCCAAAAAGATTAACGGCCAGAAGGCATATGATCTTGCCAGAGAAGGCAAAGCGGTTGTTTTAAAACCAAAAGATATATCGATATATTCATTTGATATTATTGAATACAACTGGCCACTTGTTACATTTAGAGTAAGATGCTCTACGGGGACATATATCAGAACATTGGTAAATGATCTGGGAGAGAAGGTCGGGACATATGCTACGGCTATGGAACTTAGAAGAAACAATATTGGGGAATTCGATGTTGAGAGTGCTATATCAACAAAGGATATTAATGAACAGGTGGTAGAGAGTATAATGGGGATAGATAAAGTTAAGGAAATATTGAAGATATGAACAAAGGAAAACTGTATGTAGTGGCTACCCCTATTGGTAATCTAAATGATATGACTTTTAGAGCGGTTGATACTCTAAAAAGTGTTGCCTTCATTTTAGCAGAGGATACTAGAGAAACATCTAAGCTTCTACAAAGGTATGAGATACAAACGCAGTTGGTATCTTACAGAGACCAAAATCATGACAGAATGATTGGGAAGGTAGTAGAAAAGTTAGATATGGGTTTAGATTTAGCATTAGTCTCTGACTGTGGTACTCCATTAATCTCTGATCCAGGATACAGATTGGTAAGGGATTTAAGAGAGAAAGGATACGATGTGTTGGCTATACCAGGTGCAAGTGCATTAACGTCTGCTTTGTCTGTTAGCGGTTTAGCTACAAATAGGTTTACATTCTTTGGATTTCTACCTAAATCTGATGTGAGGAGGGAAAAACTTCTATCTCAATACAAAGAGCTTGATTCTACTTTGGTGCTCTATGAATCGCCTAATAGGTTATTAAAGTTATTAGAATTATTAGAAAAGATATTTGATGATTGTATTGTAACTGTTGCAAGAGATATCTCGAAGATGAGAGAGCAATATTTCTTTGGAGATATTAATACTGTTAAGGCTAGTATAGATGTTAATGATTTTGAGAACAATCCGCATGGGGAATATGTGGTTATGGTAGAAAACAAAAAGGATTAGTGAAATAGCTTCTCGTAATTCTCATCTGTAATTTTCTCCAACTCCTCCACGGATACCCCCTTTATATCTGCAGCTACCTCCATAATTTCTCTAACATCACTTGGTTGGGCAAACTTCTCCTTAATATTTTTATTCTTTCTCACAGACTGTGGAGGTAAAAATGGCCCATCTGTCTCAAACAATATTCTCTCTACTGGAACCTGTTTTAATATCTCTCTTACATTCTCACCACTCTTGTAGGTAATGATGGCATTGAAACCAACATAGAAACCTAGATCCAAGATATCCTGAAGATACTTAATATCACCAGTATAGCTATGGAAACTACCACGAAGCTTCCCCTTTCCCTCTTGTGCTACCAATCTCAATGCATCACTTACAGATTCACTCTCTCCCTGCGTATCTCTGGCGTGTATACTCATTGGAAGGTTGTATTTAGTAGCAAGTGCAATATGTTTGCAAAATGAAAGCTTTTGGATCTCCTTAAGCTGAGATTTAATCTCTTTTGAAATATTTTGAGGGATATTGAATTGATAGTAATCCAGACCGGTCTCGCCTACTGCTTTAATTCTTTTCCTATTTCTCTCAAACAATTGCTCCCATTCCTGTAGATATGCCCGTGATATCTCATAGATATTCTCCTTAATTCCTTTTTGTAGTGTGATCTCTTCAAATATTGTTGGATGTAACCCTACTGCGACTTCAATTATATCTGGGTATCTCTCTGCAAGTGCCAATGTGATATCAATATCTACGTTATCTGTAGTCTGTGAAAGTATATGTTTTCCTCCCATCTTTCTGAAGTTTGAAATAACTTCATCAAGGTTTGTATCTAATGGACTGAGGTTCAAATGTATATGTGAGTCGTGCATAGTGGAATTTTAGCACAATTTGCAAAAGAGAATACTACAAGCCCTCTCATCTGTAACATTAGTCTTGTAATGTGGTAGAATATGATCCGATTATGGGCAAGATCAAACAGAGAAATTGGTTGATAATTATCACCATTTTCTTGGTAATTGTATCTGGGGCAGGACTTTTTGTCTCAATACAACAAAAATTATCATTCAACTCTTGTGCGTATGGAGAGAATGTATACAGAAGTGGTGAGCAGGTTCCAGAATTTAATGGAGAGCAGGAATGTACATGTAATTCTGATGGCTCCATAAAATGTGGTACAGAATCCGATGGTGTCGTATATACTGGCTATTCTTCTTCCAATCTTAAGTTCTCCTACAGCTATATTAATCTCCTTGAGTCTAATACCATTCTAAATTCTGATGTAACACCTTTGGATGCTTCTTACAGTAATGGTATCTTAAAGGTATCTTTCGAACGAGACGTGTTATGCTCTTCAGATGAGATTGCACCTGCACAATCAGGTTTTTACCAACTATCCTCTGATGCTTTGCGTCTTACAATAATGACAAATGTAGATACTTCAAAATATACCGCACCGTGCAAGATCGCCAACAGCTTTGAAATCTCTGACCCCAATATCTCTTTCTCTGATGATTTCCAGATATATTATGAATCTGAATCTGGAGAGTTCTTAAGCTTGGGTGCATGCGTTTACAAGGGTACTCTACACGGGGACCAAGATGTATTTAAAGACAAAGATACTACCTCTGTCTGCCTGTGCAATACAGGTACTGTTACCTGTAAGGATTTATAGTAATCCTAGATAGATTCCTAAGATACAGAAGACGAATGTAAATAGCCAGAATCTCATTGTTACTTTGTACTGTGGCCAACCTTTTGCTTGGAAGTGGTGATGGATTGGAGCTATGATGAAAACTCTTTTCTTAAGAAATCTCATACTTAATATCTGTATCGCACTAGACCCCATGATGATCCATGTCATTGCAGACATTACGAGATATGGGATTAAGTTGTCTGTTACTATTCCAATGAAGAAAATTGCAAAACCAAGTGGCATTGCACCAGGGCCTCCATTCCAGAATCTTGCAGGAGGGATATTGAAATACAGGTCGATGATTTGTACCCCAAGTATTATGCACAGTATAGGGATAAATTGAGTTTGCCCTTGTATGAGAAGAAGTAGGATCATTGAAAAATTTATAATTGCGAAGATACCCATCATTAATCCATCTAATCCATCGGTTAATTCTGCGGAATAGATAGCTAGCTGACTAATGAAACCAAGGATTATTAAAACTAATGGTGTAATAGATATTGTTAAAATATTGAAGAAGGACAGAGATGTAAATTCCCCTGTATTGTAGAGCAAGAACATTATTCCAATATTCATTAATGTTGCAAAGCCCAATTTCCCTAATCTCCATTCAAATCTCTCTTGGAAGGCTTTCATCTTCTCATTATTTTTAAAACCATTTGTGAAGATTACAACATCTATGAATCCCCAGAGTCCATACAGTACAAATCCTAGCAAGAATACTTTGAGTACTGGTGTAAGGGGAACTGTTAATGCAATTATGATGGGCACTACAATCCAGATTAAGATACCTCCCATATTAGGAGTCCCATTTGTTTCTGTTACTCTCATTATCCTTAAGAATAGGGAGTTATCTCCTTTCTCATCAGCACCGATCTTGGATTTCTTAAGCCCACTGACTTGGTTAAATTTATACAGAATACTTATCATTATTGGGGCAAATACTGCGGAACAAACTACAGCAAGAAAGAGGTAGTTTAGAGAGGTTCTGAGAGTATCTATCATTTTAGTACTTATTAATTAAGTTATATATTATCTCAATTTGCTTTCTGTATTTCCAGATCATCCTTGATAGCTAGGAAAATGCTTCTCCATACAGGTACGGATGTGTACGATGCATAAGTACTAACCTGTGGCTCTTCAAGCTTTACTAGCATTACGAATTTGGGGTCATCGTATGGAGCGTAACCTATTACGGTAGCATTACTAATATCATCCTCATAACCGGTTCCATCTGTCTTCGCAATCTGTGCAGTTCCTGTTTTTGCGGCAATTTTGTAACTCTTTAGATCAGATGCCAATCCTCCGAGTGCGTTGTCTATGACACCTTGTGCAAGGTCTTTGCTTATGATATCTGCAGTCGTTTTTGATACTGGTGTTGATATTGTTTGTGGTTGTATAGTTATTGTCTCATTGTTATCGGCTATTTGTGAGATGATGTATGGTCTCATTCTAACTCCACCATTAGCTAATGTGCTAAATGCGGAGATTACTTGAAGAGAAGTCGCGGAGATTCCTTGCCCATATGAAGCTGTAATTTGATCTAGCTTTGTCCATTGCTCTAGTGGCTTCATGTAGCTAGTACTTTCATCCTGCAAGCCAATACCAATGAATTGGCCTATACCAAATGCCTCTAAATATGAGTAGAACTCTGGAAGGGCGACAGATAGTCCTGCTTTTGCGGCGCATGGGTTATTTGATTTGGCAAATATTCCTGAAATATCTATCAATCCACTAGGTCTTTTATTCCATGTGTAGATATATCGTCCTTTGAGGTCTTCGTATCCTGTTTCTGCGTAAAGATCGAGTTTACCTGTACTATCGTTACAAGTATAGTCTTCCTTGATAGCACCTGAATCTAGAGCTATGGCTAAAGTGATTGGTTTTTGTACAGATCCATACTCATATACATCTGCTACTGCCCTATTTTTCAATATCCATGGCTCAGAGATTCTCCAGTACTCTGATGGATTGTATGTAGGATAGTTGGCCATCGCTAAAATCGCTCCTGTATGTGGATCCATGATTATGACTGAACCGCTCTTTGATCTCGTATCCTTAACCCCCTGTTCTAGCTGCTCTTCCACCTTTGCTTGCAAATTAGGATCTATTGTCAATGTAAAATCTTTTCCCTCTCTTGGCAGTATAGGGTCGTATTCGGATGTAAGGATAACATTTCCTGCAGAATCCTTTTCTTCGTATGTATATCCTTCACTTCCAGTTAAATCTCCAAAATAGTAACCTTGGATACCATACTGACCAAGATCATCACCCTGTGCATCCTGCCCTATGAAGCCTAAAACATGGGCTGCTAAGGTTCCATTTGGATACAATCTCTGTTCTTTGTTCTCAAAATACATACCAAAGCCCGCAGTGCCATCTCCAAATATCTCTTCTTGTGCTAATGCATTCTTTATATCCGTAGATACTCCTTTTGCTAGATTAACATATACAAAATCGTCTGTTATCTTTTCTTCTATGGTTGATTTCTCTACCCCTAGGAGACTGGCTACTTCGGTGATGAACTTATCCTTTTGTGAAAAGAATTTTTCTCTCTCAACTGTATCTGTGCTTAAGGTTGCATATATATCCCAAACGGGTTGATCAACTGCAAGTATTGTCCCATCTGTAGCAGTAATCTTACCTCTAGTAGCGGTTTGTACACCACTAGATTGGTATTGCTCGTTCGCCATGGCCTTTAATTCGTCAGAATCAACAATTTGCCATCGGAAAATCTGCAATACAACGAGGAAAGCTACAACAGAAATGATATATCCAACCAAGTAGATATTGTTGTGTGGTTTTGAACTGCCACTCTTACTTCGATGTCCTTTTTGAGAAGTGTAGAGATGGTTTAGCTTAGCCATTTTATTTTTCTGCCAAGAGTGCAGATTGCTCTAAATATATGATAGATTTACCACTTTGGGATCTAATATCAAGCTGTTTGTCGGCTAATTTTTTAATTACTGTTATGGAGCTTGTTTTTGCAACTTGCTCTTCCATGAGTCTATTTTCTTCGACTAAGAAATTTTTCTCTTTGTTTAAACTTTGTAATTCTGTTCCTAAGGGATTTAACACTGCGTTAATTACTAACTGAGAAAGCACAAATGCTACCATGGAGAATCCAAAGATCATGACTGGGAGGTTTTTTCTGGTTTTGTAGGTTTTCATGTTGGGCAGTAGTTATTTTATTTTTTAATCAAACATCTCAACTTGGCGGAAGCGGAGCGAGAATTTTGCTCTAACTCTATGTCGGTTGGGGCAATTGGACTTTTGAAGAGCAATTCTCCTTCCCCGCTTCTAGCCTTGTCGCTAAAGTAATTCTTAACAATTCGATCTTCTAAAGAATGGAAGGTTATCACTGATAGTCTTCCATCGGATTGTAAGAGCTCAAAAGATTTATCTAATGCCTCTTTGAGGCTTTCTAATTCATCATTTACCACGATCCGCAGAGCCTGAAAGACCCTGCGGGAAGGGTTCTTAAAAGAATTATTCGCCGGCACGACTTTATAGATAAGTCTTGTAAGATCTCCAACTGTTTTAATATTGCTAAGCTCTTTTTTAATTGCTTTGGCAATTTTCATTGAATATCTTTCTTCTCCGTATTCCAAGAATAGTCTTGCTAACTGTCTCTCATCTAATACTGTGAGAATATCTAGTGCTGTGACTCCTAAGTTAGTATTCATTCTCATATCTAGTGGTTCTTGATCTTCTAGGTAACTGAAACCTCTGTTGTGAGATTCTTCTAGCTGTCTAGATGAGAGTCCTAGATCCATAAGGATACCGTTTGGAGTTTTACCAATCTCTGCTACGAGTTTGTCGATGTCTCTAAAGTTGGATTGCTTGAGGATCCAATTCTCTTGGAAATTGTAATAGCTTTTGACAAATTCAATAGCGAAACTGTCTTGGTCGATACTTAGTAGTAATCCATCAGGTGAGAGCTGCTTTAGAATTGATTGACTGTGACCACCATCTCCTAACGTGCAATCGATATAGAAACCATGTGGATCTATATTTAATGAATCTATTGATTCGTTTAAGAGTACTGGTACGTGTATTTTATCCATTGTTCTTTTCTGTCATTTTAGTCAATTCTTGTGCGATATCTTCTCCATGTTGTTTTAGGTATTGGAGTCTCTCTTCCCATTTGGATTTCTCCCATATTTCGATCCAATTTACTAAACCGATGAAAACGATATCTTCTTTGAGTTGTGCATGATCAAACAATGCTTGTGGTATTATGAATCTTCCTTGCTTGTCTGTTTGAACTTCTGTTGCACTCCCTACCAGGAATCTACTTGTATCACGGATGTTTTTATTTATAAAAGAGCCATCTATTACCTCTTTGGCTATTTTTTGCCACATATCCTGATTTACTAGGATAAGTGCATCTTCGTAGCCTCTGGTGAGTATTATGTTCTCACCTAGTTCATTTCTGAACTTTTTGGGAAGTGATGTTCTTTTCTTATTGCTAAGCTTTCCGTGGTACTCTCCTATGAGCATATTTGGATTTTACCACTTCTCACCACTTCATGCCACTAATTTAACATTATCTAAAATATGCGTCAAGAAGATTTAGTTATAGGATTGGATATAATATTCTAGGATATACAGATATATCGCTACTGAAATATATCTACCCTGTTGTGGGTGATATTGTGAACATGAACCGATAGCAGAATTTATTGAAATATATATTTAAAGAAGTTAGTATAATTAAATAACTTGAGCCAAGTTTCTATGAAAATCTATTTAAAAGATATAAAAGAGAGATTCCCAGAGTTTGAGATTAGAAATTATGATGAGAATGCGTTTTTCACAGCCTTTAACCATGATTCGAGAACTATAAAGGATGGGGAGATCTTTATCCCTATTGTTGGAGAAAAATTTGATGGCCATGATTTTATACTTCAGGCATTAAATGATGGTGCTGATATGGCCATATGTGAGGCGAAGAAATCTTTGTTAGTTAAAGATGCAATTAAGCCTGTGATTTTGGTTGATAGTGTTCGTGAGGGTCTACAGAAGATAATGTCTTTGTACACCTCCCATATCGATGCCAAGATTATGGGTATAACAGGGAGTGCGGGTAAAACGACTACAAGAAAGATCCTTTCGACAATCTTGAGTTGCAATGGTTCTGTTTTGTCTGCAGAAGGTTCAAACATCAATACTGTTTGGGGCAATGCGGTTTTACTTAGCAAATATACAGATGAAAAATATATAGTTTTGGAATGTGGTATGGATCATCCTGGTGAAATTGCTTGGCACATGAATTCAGAAGATCCTGATTTGGGGATATTGTTAAATGTAGGTTATGTACATGCCGAGGCTTTGGGTTCGATAGAGGGAGTGTATGAGGAGAAAAAGAACATGGCCGATTATCTGGATCGTATGGGGAGACCTCTAATCCTGAATATAGATGATGAGAGGTTGCAAAGGATTGCCACTATATATAAATCGAAGCTTGTCACCTATGGCTATAATGCGAATGCAGATTTTAGAATAGAATCATCTGTTTTGAGTCAGGATGGAATAGATTTTAAATTTGTGTATAAGGGAAATTCCTTTACTGGTCATTTGAAGGCCTATGGTGAGAAGCTTGTATATAATGTTGTAGCGGCCATAGCAGCAGCAGTGGAACTGGGAGTAAACATTGAAGATGCATTAGATGCACTAAAAGATTTCGAACCAGAAAGTGGTCGTTTTGAGATAATTCCACTTAGAAGTGGTAGCTTTATCATCAATGACGCATATAACGCGAATCCGGTTTCTATGGAAATGTCGCTTAATACATTCAACAAGTTGTATTCTAAGGAAGAATATAAGCGAATAGTAATATTGGGAGACATGAAAGAACTTGGAGATGTGTCTTCTAAACAGCATAAAGAGCTTGGAGAATTAGTAAACAAGATGGAATTTGATGATGTGTATTTCCTAGGAGAGTATTTTAAAGATTTCGGTATTGGCGAAGAGATCAGGTCGATTCCCGAAGCAGTAAGCATCATTAAGGAGAATTTAGAGAATGAGAAAAGAAAACTAGCTATTCTATGTAAGGGTAGTCACAGCACGGGTATATTTGAAATCCCAGATCTTGTGAAGAGTTTATAACTCAATTTCTTTTAATATTGTCTTAACAGCATCTGTTCTAAATATCTTTTCGATCTCCCTTTTATCTACATCTTTTGTTTTCTGTAGGAATTTCTCTAACCTTAGCAACAAACAACTTGATGTGAGTTCTCCCTCCTGAATTATCTCTGCTAAACCTAAGTTAACTAATACCGCTGCATTTTTGTATTGCTCATTATGTGTGACCCAAGGAATAGGTATAAATATGGAAGGTATCTGTAACACTCCCATCTCGTATACCGTATTGGCTCCTGCTCTACCAACATATAGATCGATATTGTGTAAAAGATAGCCTAAATCCTTAGCTTGAATAAATGTAACAGGTAAGAATCTTGATCGAAGGTCTTTCTCTAAGTTCTCTTTGTACCCAATTAGAATTTTGTAATCATTGAAAACCTTGTTATCCCCTGTTTGAAGAATGATTTGGTATTTTTGTAACAACATCTTAAGAGATTCTTTTACAGTTTCGTTTATTAGGTGTGAACCTAGCCCTCCACCAGATATGTAGATAATGGGATATCTATCTCTGTTGCTTACCATCCCCTTTATACTCTCCGCGAAGTTCCCTTGTGCCTTGGTTTCAAATATCTCTGGTCTGACAAGATTTCCTGTTAATAGGGCTTTACCCTTCGGGAAATATTTAAAAGAAGAAGGGAAGGATATGAAAATTTTCTCTGCTAACTTCCCTACTATCTTGTTTGTTAAGCCAACTGTTGCAGTTTGCTCATGAAGATATATCTTAGATTTAAAAAGTTTGGCAATCAAACAAACACTTACAGTTACATAACCACCCGTTGATATTATTATTTCAGGTTTGAATTTCTTAACAATTTTGTAGGAATCCATAAGCCCGAGAATTGTTCTAAAAAGGAGTTTGATGGTATTGAAACTAAGAGATCGTTGTAGTTTTCCAGCACGTATGAATTTACATTCGAAGCCCTTTCCTTTCATCAACTTTTGCTCGAGAGAGTTTCCAGGTTTCTCACCTTCCATACCAAGATCACCACCGATATAGAGAAAATGGCTTTTATCTAACACATATCTCTCTTCAAGGCTTGATATGACAGAAAGTGCTGCAGAGATATGGCCTCCAGATCCACCTCCTGTTACGATTATTTTTTTACTTAACTGCTTTTTGCTCATTCTGAGTGTTTGAGTATTTACTGATATTTAGTAGTATACCAATTCCTATGAGGGATACGATAGTGCTAGATCCACCATAGCTAACTAGAGGTATAGGCATTCCAGTGAGAGGAATGATACCAACATTTGCCCCTATATTTAAAAGTGTCTGAATAACAAGCCATACTGTAATGCCTGCTGCCAACAGTTTCCCTTGTTTATCCGGTGCTCCAAGTGCAACTTTGAGTCCTCTCCAAAGGAACCCTATCCATGCAATTATGATTAATGTACCTCCCAAGAATCCAAGCTCTTCAAGAATTACGGCAAATATTGAGTCTGTGAATGCAGTATTCTCTACCAGATATCCAAATCGTTGTCTTGATTGTCCAAATCCTGTACCAAAGAATCCTCCTGATCCTATTCCTATGAGAATTTGTTGCATCTGATACCCAGAGCCTTGTGGATCCGCCACTTTGCCGGTAAATAGCAAGCTTAAGAAGGTTGTGACCCTCTGCAATCTGTATGGCTCTAGTATTGCCGCTATACCAGCTACTGGTATAAGTAATGAAAGTACGGAAAAAGAAGCGAGGGTATGGATTCTGTCCTCTCCAGCCATTAAGAACATGATGAAGCATGTAATACAAACGACCATTGTTGTACCGAGGTCTGGTTCTAGAAGTATAAGTAAGGCGACTACACCGAGAATGGCTATGAATCCCAAGAGATTCTTTATGAACCCTTCCCTAATTGCAGATTTGAAATCTTTGTATTTGTAATCTCGCTTTGCTAACCATTGTGCAAGGTACATGATCAATGTGAGTTTGGCAAACTCGGCGGGTTGTATTTTAGGCAATGACCCTAGAGAGAACCATCTTTTAGAACCGTTAGTTGCTTCTCCTAATATTAATACTGCAGCTAGGAGTAATACTGTGATTACCAGTGCTGGGAATGCTAATTTCAGTATCTTTCTGTAATCCCAGAAATATACTATTACTGCAGGAACTGCCCCTACTAGTAACCAAACAATTTGGGATTTAAGGAAGTAGAATTGATCATTGAAGACTGTATTTGCTTGGTAAACACTGGCATCAAAGATCATAATAGCCCCGAATATCGCCATTAATACGCAGAATATTAAAAGGAAAGAATCTGGTTTGTGTCCGGAGATTACTTTCTTGAGTTTTCTTTTTGGGGCATGGTTTTGATTGGACATAGTCTGACTATTAATATACTATAATTAATATATGAATCAAAAGGAAAGGTCAAAAAGTTTAGGATATCTTTTTGTGGTGGGTGGTCCTGGAGGTAGTGGAGCTTCCACTATTGCGAGAATGCTTGCAGATAATTTTTCTCTTAAGCGTATATATGGTGGAAAGATGTTTAGATCTTTGTTAAGGAAGGCTGGGTATGAAGAGAGTGATGATGCGTATTCTAAGAAGAATGAGAAGTTATTAAAGAAATTGGATAAGCAGGTAGATGCTTTGTTAATGTCTGAGATCCAGAATCCAAATGTTTTGATAGAGTCTAAAAATTTTGCAGCTTTAGCGACAAAGAAAAAACTTCCCTGCACAGTAAGAATCTGGATTACTGCTTCTCTGAATGTGAGAGCTCAGAGGACGCTTCTTAAGCAGGGTATAAAGCCAGGTTTTAAGAGTTTTCATAAATATCTGGAGGCTAGGAATAATTTAAAGAATAGGTATAGGATTGATGCGATGAGGTACTCTTCTTTGTATGGTATTAATTATGATAAACCAGAGGAGTATAATGACATTATCATAGATTCTTCTAATCTAAATGAGAAGGAGACCTTTGATTTAATTTTAAAAAATATTAAAGATGGCGGATATATTAAATAATAATATCCCTGTTAATAATAGTACTCCTAATCCTGTTCCGACTCCTACTCCTGATGTTACGTCACATGTTAATCCTGTCCCTCGTGATGAATTTCTAGTTAAAGAACCTCCTCCGCATGGTTTAGATAGTTCATGGAGAAGATGGAAGTGTTTAAACTGTGGTTATGTGTATGAGGGTATATTTAAAGGAGTTATGGTATGTCCTAAGTGTGGTAATGCTGATCCGGACAAGTTTGATGAATCTGAATAATAATCTGCCGGGAGAGGGAATCGAACCCTCACTCTATTTCTAGAACGGGATTTTAAGTCCCGCGCGTCTGCCAATTCCGCCATCTCGGCTTAATAGATGTACGATTATTCTAATCTAAAAGGTCTTTTTATTCAATAATGGAGGTGACGATGGGACTCGAACCCATGATAGCGGTTTTGCAGACCGCGGCCTTAACCATCTTGGCTACGTCACCGTGTCTATCTATTTATTACATCCTTAACAGTAACTATCTCTAAAATAGCATCTGTTTGGTTATGTCTTATAGAACTACCGCTAATAATAGCAATTTTATCATTTAAATCCAACTCCCCTTGGGCATAAACAAGATCAACAGCACGTTCTGTACATTCATCCCTATCTGTCGGAAGCGTATTTGAATACACACCTCTTACACCATGCAAAATAGAACTCTGTTTGATAGTAGATACCTTTGTAGCAACCTCCCACACTTGTATATTAGGTCTATGCCTTATTAAACTCCTAATAGTATTTCCAGTATTAGAGATGACAATTACTCCCTTAAGCTTCATATTTGCTGATATATCACAAAGATTTCGGCATAACTCATCTACCTCCACAGGTGCACAGGTATGCTCATATATAGGACTTTGCTGAAGAACAGATTCTGCTCTAAGTGCGATCTTTTGCATTGCTAACACTGCTTGCTCAGGATATCTTCCTGTAGAAGTCTCTGCAGAAAGCATAGTCGCATCAGTTCCATCCATCACAGCATTAGCAACATCTGAGACCTCTGCTCTTGTGGGAATAACAGAATTCTTCATAGATTCTAACATCTGGGTGGCTACAATAACCGGTTTGCCTGTTGCTCTGCATTTGTAAATCATCTGCTTTTGAAGAATAGGTACACTCTCATATGGAGTTTCTATTCCTAAGTCACCACGTGCGATCATTATGCCATCTGCGGCTTTAAGAATCTCATCGAAATTCTCTACTCCATGTCTATTCTCAATCTTGGCAATTAATTGAATATCACTTCCAACGGTCAAACCACGGATGATTTCAAGATCTTTTGCACTCTTTATGAACGAAAGTGATATGAAATCAAATCCCAAAGATATTGCATTTGCAATGTCAGCTTTGTCTTTTTCCGTAATCGGCGGAAAGTTTAAATCTGCATCAGGGATATTAACAGTTTTGTTAGGTTTTAGGAGTCCTGGTTGCAAAACCTCACATATGACCTCTTGATCCTTGATTTCCTTGACTGCTAATTGAATAGTACCATCATCTAGGAGAATCCTTGTACCCAAGGCTACTACCTCATGCAAGTTTGGGTATGAGATTCTGAAAGTATTAGGAATTGAGATGGTGCCAGCTATCTGCATCTCTTGTGATAGGCCCTCTACTCTAATCTTGTGCCCCTGTGTGTCAAGCATGAGACCAATTCTTGGAGAGATGCTGCGAATCGTTTCTGCAACTCGTTTTAGCTCTTCAAAATCGGCAAAAGAAGCGTTGATTCTCGCAACACTCATACCATTCTCATACATCTTCTGTAAAACAGCTCTGTCCCAGGAAGATGGGCCAATTGTGGCAATAATTTTTGTCTTTGATTCGTTTCTCATTGGGCAGTTAGATAGTTCAGTATACTGAATGTCACTATTCATGTCTATGTCTGTGTGATATATTATTGGTGTTATAACATATGACTGCCCAAAAAGATGAAGAATTTCTTAAAATCTCTAATCGCTTATTTTGCATTGGTATTCCTAGCGGTTAGCCTTTTTGATAAAGGTATTGTTTTGCCAGAAAGTGGGTTATACTTCGCAGCTACATTATTGATTCTTACACTTACTATCCTTATTGCAGAGCCATTACTAAAATTCCTTACAGTTAGAGTCAACTTCATCACAATGTTCTTAATGTCATCCCTTTTACTAATTGGGGTCTTTTTTCTTCTGAAGATATTTATGACAGATTTCTACATTAATGAATATACATTTGAAGAGATGACTCTGGGGACACTTAAGGTTACAAGTTTTGTCGTAAAACCGACATTAACAATCATTTCTGCATCTCTAACGTCGGCACTCTTCTGTGCTACCTTCAGAGGATTGGATAGTGTATAATGGTGGGCATGGATAACACTCAAAAGATTCTTTTAATAGTTCAAGTTGTGATTTGCGCAGTATTAATAGTTTCTGTCTTATTACAAAATCGTGCAGAAGGCTTGGGCAAAATGTTTGGTGGTGGTGGTGAGGTGTTTAGAACTAAACGAGGATTAGAAAAGGTCTTGTATTATGCAACTATTGTTTTAATTATTGCTCTCATCACTATTTCTTTGCTTATTCTTAAATACTCAGAATAAAGATTTGATGAAAAATTCCAAGGATCAGAAACAAAATGGGTCTCTTTCCATGAAAGATGCTTTAAGTGAGTTCAAACACATTAGAGTTATCGAAAATCATAATGAAAAGCGAGATTGGAGGAATTTCTTCTGGAATTATCCTACTTTCTTGGTTTCTTTATTTAAGAAAACAATTCCTTTTAGCTATATTTTCCTTTCATTGGTTGCAGCTTTCTTGGTAGGTCTCTTTTTTCAATCTAATATCTTTGCGAAATTTCTAAGAAGTAATTCTAGTGCAAATGATACATATACAGAGGGTATGGTTGGTGCTATATCTTCCTTTAATCCTCTGTTTGTGTCTGCAAACTACGTAGATAAGGTGGTAGATAGTTTGGTTTTCGAGAAGTTTGTATATATTGATACTTCAGGAAAACCTACGCCTGGTGTGGCAAAGGAATGGAGTGTCTCAGAGGACAATTTGACCTACTCTTTCGTTTTGGATGAAGATCTGTATTGGCAAAATGGGGATCCAGTAACGATTGATGATGTGCTTTTTACTTTCAATACGGCAGTTTCATTGTATAGTGATTATCATTTTGATTCTGTTGGTTCTGCTTTAGAGGGTATAACGATTTCTGCTATTGATGAGGAGACGATTCAGTTTACTCTGAAGTCTTCAAATCCTACATTCTTTGAAGCAATATCATTATATATTGTCCCAAAGAGTGTCTTAGAAGATGTATCAATGACAGAGATGCCTTTTGACTCTTTCGCTGTATCACCGGTAGGTTGTGGTAAGTATCGAGTGGAGAAGACAGAACAAAATGCAGTGTATTTAGTTGATAATGAATATGACGAATACTATCCATCATTAAAGAATATTGTATTTAGAATCTATCCTGATTATGCCTCTTTGGAGACTGCAATGCGTGTTGGGGATATTGATGCTCTCGGTACATGGGATAGCGAGGCTTTGTCATTCATGAAGGATTATCCTAACTATGGAGTACTAACCAAGGATGAAATCTACAGGAATAGGATATTGTTTTTTAATGTAAGAAAAGATGTGCTTAAGGACAAGAACTTGAGAATTGGTTTGAGTTATTTATTAAACAAAGAAGCATTGCTATCTGAAGCACCTCTTGAAGGTGATGTCATGCAGGGTCCTATTCCATCCACCTCTTGGGCGTTTAATAGCCAGCTGGACTATTATGCATATAATGCGGAGAAAGCTGCTGCGTTTTTAAGTAATGCAGGCTATACAAAAAATGCAGAGACTGAATATTTCGAATCAAAGGAGGGGGATATTCTAAGTTTTACATTAAGCTATTTGGATAATGATCTGAATAAGCGTGTAGTGGCAACGATAGTGTCTTTGTTCGATAAAGAGGGTGTTGTCATAAAACCAAGAGCCCTTTCTTACAATGAGATTTCACAACAGGTTATTGCTACCAGAGATTTTGAAATTCTTTTGTACGAGGTCGAAACTACTGTAGATCCGGATCAGTACAATCTTTGGCATTCTTTGAAGGTAAACTATCCAGATCTAAATCTCTCAGGTTATGAGTATGAAAGGGTGGATATTTTACTTGAAGATGCTAGAAAAACAAATAATGTTACTACACGTCAGACGAAATACAATCAGTTCCAAAGGTACTTAATGGCAGATGCTCCAGCCATTTTCCTTTATCATCCGACATTTGTCTTCTACTTCAATAGCAAGTTAAGTGGTATTGATATGACAAATACCAATTTCTCGTATGAAAGGTATTGGAATATACAGGATTGGAAATGGAATCTCTAAACATGCCAAGAGGGGGATTTGAACCCCCATCCTATCGCTAGGACTACATCCTGAATGTAGCGCGTCTGCCAGTTTCGCCATCTTGGCTTACCCAGGATATTTTACCACGAAAGCTACTTTTTTGAAGTAAGTGTAACGTCTACAGCAGGTTTGGATTCTTTACCGTTCGCTTCATCAGGATCAAACTTCTTGTAGTCTTTTAGGAAGTCAATCTTATTTATTACAACTTTCTCTTCTTTTTGCTCAACTGGTTCTGCTTTTTCTTCTTTTTTACCCTCGGCCATTAGCTTCTCTCTGAGAGTGACCTCTTGCTTCTTTTCTGTATTCTTTTGGAACTGTTTAGCGATCTTCTCCTCTGCTCTATGTGTAACCTCTTTGATTCGTTGAGTCTTGCTAAAAATGCCAACCACAATACCTAGTACAAATGCACAGAAAGCGATGAGTATGTATGTCTGATTATTCACAATCCAGTCCTTCACTACAGTTAATGATAGTTGGCTAAGATCAAGTAGATACTCTCCCTTATTATTAGTACTGCTATTAACATCTAAGGTAAATTTGGTTACTTCAGAAAAGTTACTAGCATAGCCATACCTTCTGATATATCCTGTTATTGAATAGATGTCGTTAGGTAAAGTTGTACGACTGAAATTCATACTCCACTTACCATCCCCATCAATTAACCCTGTCTGTGAAGACACCTCCGTACCACTAGAAAGAAGCATTATGATCTCAGAATTTGCCAATCCAGTCCCAGAAATGGTGACTGTATCTGCAGTAATAGTTGGTGTATTAAGAATCGGAGGACGAGGAATTATAACGATGGAAGTACTGTAAATTTGTGTGGCTGCATTTGCATCTTGATATTTAAATTCAAGTGTATGCTTACCTATGCTTAGTGCAGGAAAACTGTATGGTGAAGTTATGTCTACAAATCCTTTACTATCTATCTCCAATTGGACGATTGCTCCACTTTGTGATGGATTTGTAAATGTAATTATTGTACTAGGGTTATCTGTTTGATCAGGAATATCCAATCCGAGAGGATTTTCCTTTGTCGAAGTTACGGGTGTTGATGTCGTAGTGGATTCTGTTGTCCCTACGAGTTGTTGCACGGTTGTGTCTTCTTGTGCAAAAGCATGACTTGCAAAAATTAATGGGATTACAGCTGTTGCTACTAGGATTTTGAGATATTTCATTGTTAGGCAGTTAAATTTATATTCGGTTATTTCTCCATTCTATCAATGAACAAGATTCCTTCCAAGTGGTCATGCTCATGTTGGATGCTCGTAGCGTTAATGTCCTTGTATCGTTTTGTAATCCATTTCCCATCCTTATCTTGGTACTTGATTTTGACTTTGTAATATCTTTCAACGTTACCGACTTTCTTCGGTACACTTAAACATCCCTCTTCTCCTTTGATTTTTAAAAATCCCTCTGGCTCTACACTAGGATTAATGAAAAGTTCCCATTCATTAGTATCATAGTTTAATGAATAGAAAACACAGTATGGTTTTCCAACCTGAATAGCGGCGATACCACCTGCGGGAACATTGCCTTGATCTTCACTGTGCTCTGCTGTATACAACAGGTCCTCAAGGAAGGTTGTAAATTCTTTGCTTTGAAGAATCTCAGGTGTTACCAATGAGCTCTTTCCTCTTAGTATCTGTTCTTCTTTTGCATCTTCGATTGTTAGTATCTTTAAAGGCTTTGCCATAATGATAAGTATATCATAATGTCAGGCCTGCATCCTAAGACGAAGATTTTGCAAATAGTGATGGTTAATACCATATCCAGCTTGATGTCGTGTCAGTATGAGCGGTTCTGGGATTTTATCTTTTAACTTTGATCTTATTCTACTTACTATCGTATGTATTGCAGATTCTGTAATTTCTCCTTCGCCGCATGGTGAAAGACTCGTTATTCGTTTTGGGCTAAGAACTCTCCCTCCTGAACGGACAAGTAGCATAAGCAGGTTAAACTCTCTTGATGTTAGCGGTATAAAATCAGATTCTAAGATTATGCCTTTAGAAGCAGTGTCTATCTTCAAGATACCAAGATCAATTAATATGCTGTGCTGGAATAATAAAGATAAGTGCTTTATCTGGGCTTTGAGTAGTTCACATCTAATAGGCTTTTCGTGATAAATATTTATTCCAAGTTGATAAGAAAGTATCTTATTCTCGAGTAAGTTCTCTCCTAATATAATAACTGGCGAAAGTAGACTCTTCTCTCTTATATATTTTATGCATGAAAGAGAATTTTTATCTTTTAAATCTAAGTCAGCGATGATCAATGAGTATTTCGAAAGTGACTTGTCAGCTATATTTTTTATCTTATTTACACGCTCAATTTCGATGTCGGAGCTTCCGATACACGATATCAAAATATCAAAAATCTGTTCATTCTTTTCAATTATCAGTATCTGGGGTACCAATATCTTCGAGAACATGGTTTATTGTACTATGAAGAACCTTTCAAAAACTTTGCAAACCTATTCTTCACCATTCTCATCTTCTTCCTCATTCTCATCTTCAGAGGATGGGTGCAGCCATGTTAGTAGAAGAAGTATCAGTATTATTAAGGCTAGTGTGGCAATGAGTATGATAAAAAATAGGCTGTTCATATTTAGATTATATATTGTTTCCAATATATTCTGTATATGATCCTTCGTTTGAATTTGAGATAACAGCTTGAGTAAGTGCAATTACTCCAAGGAGGAAGCAGATGATTGCAATATATATTGCGAAAGTAGGCAGCTTTTGGTGCATGTTGTGTAGAGTATTAAGTTAGTTCCCGGAAAGCGAGAAAAGACCTCCACTCTATCAAAAATATTCAGTAATTGAAATTTGTAATTTGGCTTGTAATGGTTTTTTAATTTCTGTATTTCTCTAGCATTCGTTCTGTTAGAGAAAAGCAGCACCCACAGAAGTTTTGTTTGTAAAAACCTCCGGTCTTAATATGCTCGTGTTCTTGTTTTGGGTAAATGAGGCTGATATCTTTGGTTTCAAGCTTCTTCGCAATAGCTATTATTGTATCTGTGTCTTGATAATGGCTTGAGAGAAGTGTAGAAGATACATAGTTGAAATTACGTTCTTGGGCATAATTAAAAAGATGTTGTATTCTGTTCTCCCAGCATCCGATACATCTTTTTTCTTTTCCTATTATACTTTCAAAGTATTCTTTGGGTTTGTATTCTGGAATTATCAACTCTACTTCCTGTTTTATCATCTTCCCCTCTATTATCTTTTTTAGTGCATTTAATCTCTCTAGATATTCAGTACGTGGATGGATATTGGGATTGTAGTATAGCAGGGTTAATTTTGTTGAGGAAGAGATCTCTCCCTCTTCTTCCAATTCGTTAATGAGGTTTAAAAGACAGTCTGCACAACATGTGTGAATTAGTAAATTATTAAGCATTCTTTTTAATCTGTGTCCAATATATTTTAATTCGCTTTAGGAAGTGGAACAGTCCAACTGTGCCCATGAAGAGTGATAATTCAACATGCCAGTATAGAAAATTGAAGGAAGAATTTGCGAGTGCAGGTACTTGGTATTGCAATATCATTATAATTCCAAACCCTAGTGTAGGTATTAGGAATGAGAGAAGAAGCATTGTGTTCCAAAATGCATTGAAGAATTTTCCTTTTGGTGGATTGCTAATTTTGAATGCAAAGATATAGTGGCCCCAGTAGAGGATAGTTGCTATCAAGATTGGTATTAAGAGATTGTAAGGGTTGTTCTTCGTAGTTGTGATGGTTTCTGTGACTTGAGTAGGATCGGATGTTGTGTTATCTGTCGTTGTAACTGGTGTCTCAGTAGCGGTAGAAAGTGTACCTACTCTAAAAGTCTCCAAAAGATTTTGGGTAGTGGTTGTAAGATGTTTTCTCTCACTATCAAAAGCTTGTGCTATATCTGTACCACACCAGCTCGTTATATTGGAATATCGTTGATTGTGAATGTTCAGATACGTTGTGATGTCATAGACATTACTATCATATATTACCCAGCAACTTGTGGAAGTATCATGTGTTGCTACTTCCTCTGACGTGTACTGTGTTGAGGCTATGACTTTGTGTAGTGTTAAGCCCAAGATCAATATCCCTAATATCGTTATACCTAGAGTTTTTCGATTTTTCATAGTCATAGAATACTAAAGATATGAAAAGAATTGCAAATACCACTTCACTTTGTTATTCTAAGGCATGGCAAAATACTCTATTAGCATTAAGGATTTCTCAAAATCTTTTGGTGAAGTTAAAGCTGTACAGAATCTCTCTTTTGATGTTAATGATGGTGAGGTATTCGCATTTTTGGGTACTAATGGATCTGGTAAGACTACAACTATTCGATGTTTGCTTAAGATCTATCAGGCTGATTCTGGGAAGCTACTGATAAATGGGAAGGAATATTCAGAAGAGCTAAACAATATCATAGGATATCTTCCTGAAGAGCGAGGTCTGTATCGAGATGTTTCGGTTATAGATATCCTTACATATACTGCAAGATTGAGAGGAATAGAGAAAGCTGAAGCGTTGAAACGAAGTACAGAGTACTTGGAACTTGTAGGATTAATAGCACACAAAGACAAGGAGATCTCTCAGCTTAGTTCCGGTATGCAACAGAAGGTACAGCTTGGTACGGCGTTGATTCACAATCCAGAGATTTTGATATTGGATGAACCCTTTAAGGGCTTAGATCCTGTAAATAGGCAGATGTTTGTTGATCTGCTTACAGAAAGAGGTAAAAAAGGCACCACTATTCTTTATAGCACACATGTTATTGAAGAGGCACAAAAGATGGCAGATAGATTACTGATTATTAAAAATGGTTGCCAAATGGAGTATGGTTCGGTAAACGAGGTACGCGCAAGGCATGGTAGTAAGAATATATATATGGAATTTGAGAAATGGAATCCAGAAGAAAAGAATGACCTTTATACAGCGATAGTATCAAATAAAACAGCAGAACTTATTCCAAATGCTGGTGTGACTGAGACAGAGATCTTGAAGAGTTTATTAGATCAAGGAGTCAAAATTATTAGTTTCAACCTAGATTACCCTAGCCTAAATCAGGTATTTATAGATATTATGAAAGAGAATGAAAAGTAAGTATTTTGAGGTAGCAAAATTTGAGTTTTTGAAAATAATCAAAAAGAAAAGCTTCTGGTTGGGTACACTATTCATGCCATTACTTATTGGTGTGATTGCGTTGATCTCAGGACTTACTTCTGTAGATGCAGCTAAGAAATTGGAGCAACCAACAAGTTTCTCCAAGATTTATGTGTATGATTCTCAAGGTGTTATTAGTACTTCTTTACTAGTTAGTCCCTTTGAACTTACACAAGATATATATGCTGCGGAAAATAGTGTTAAGCAAGATAAGACAGTTGCTTTTGTAAAATTATCAGATAATTTCTATCAAGATTTGAGCTACGAGCTATATTACAGGAAAGATTCAGACTTTATGGGGACTGCTAATCTTCCGACTATTGTTAACGCTTTGGTGAAGCAGAGTGCATTTGCGAAGGTCTCGGATCCTAACTTAACGGTGGTATTAAATAGCACACCTACTAGTACTAGTTATACCTATGATAAGGATGGGAACTTAGTAAAGGAAGGGTTTGAGAAATTTATTCTTCCAATCATGTCTTTGATTGTTTTCTTTATGGCAGTATTTATCTCTTCTGCGTTCTTGCTTCAGAGTGTGTCTGCAGAAAAAGAAAATCGTATGATAGAAACAATTCTTTCAATCGTTGACAAGAAATCTTTAATGTTTGGAAAAATGATAGGTTTAATGGGTGTTATGTTTGTTCAATTATTTACATGGGTGGTCTTTGGGTTCGTAATTTACAAAGTGGTTATGAGTGGCTTCAACCTACCTATTCCTATTGATTTAACAAATATTGATCTTTCCGTCTTACCATTGAACATCTTCCTTATAATTGCTGGTTTCCTATTCTTTGCGGCTATTATGACGGGTACTGGCGCTATTGGTACGGGTGCTGAAGATAGCCGGAATCTATCTTCTATCTTTATCTTGCTTTCTATCTTCCCTATGTATTTGATGCAAGCTTTGATTACCAATCCTATGGGACCATTGGCAGTGGTTTTAAGCTATTTCCCATTCACATCGTTTATGGTACTTCTGATTAGAAACTCCTTTGGAGCCTTGCCTACATTACAATTGGTGTTAGGAATTGTAAGCTCTATTGTTTATGTTATTGTAGCTATGTTTATAGCGTTGAAATTGTTTGAGTTGGGATGCCTTATGTACAACAGGAGACCATCTTTTAAGGAAATGCTTAGCTACTTTAGTCCTAAGCATTAGGTATATCTTTTGAATCTTGCACATGCTATAATACTCCTGCTATTGGAGCGTTGTTAAGACTGCTTTGAGTAATTTATCTCCCAAGTGTGCAATTTGGTATAGCAATATAATTTATATTTTTATTACAAATAAATGGGAAACAAATTATTTGTAGGAAACTTGAGCTGGAACGTCGATGATGCACAGCTTAATGATTTCTTCAGTTCCGTCGGTACTGTTGTTGAAGCAGTCGTTATTAAGGATAGAATCAAAAACAGATCCAAGGGATATGGTTTTGTAAAAATGTCTACCGAAGAGGAAGCTGCAAGAGCTATTGCTGAATTAAACAGCAAGGAGCTTGATGGCAGACCAGTAAATGTTTCTGAAGCTAGAGAAGAATCTGGTGAAAGAAGATCATTTGGTGGTGAAAGAAGAAGCTTCGATAGAAGATAATTCTATTGAATACTATACTTTAGGAGGGAGTCGCAAGATTCCCTCTTTTTGTTTTTGAAGATTTTTTATTCTTGAATACCTTGCATCTGTTGCTGAGCGTAGACTGTAAGAGTTTTTCTCTTTGCCCAAGTCCTTTGAGTGTCTGTGAGGAGCTTTTTTCTCAATCTGATGCTTTTTGGTGTAACCTCGATTAGCTCGTCATCGCCGATAAATGATAGTGCATATTCTAAGGTTAGAGGAATGGTAGCTCGTAATGAAACAATTGTAACCTCAGCATGTGACATTCTGACATTTGTCTTGTGCCTTGCTTTACATGGGTTAACCAAGATATCGTCTTCTGCATTATTTATACCAATGATCATTCCTTCATAGACATCTTCTGATGCTCCTATGAAGAGCTTTCCCCTATCCTGAATTGTAGTTAAAGAATAGCCTAGTGCTAATCCAGTTTCAGAGGATATGAGGACACCTTTTCTAAATAGAGGTGGCTGTTGAACATAAGGTATATATCCAGAGATGTAGCTATTAATTATAGATTCACCTTTGGTAGCATTCATGAGTGTTCTATGCAACCCGATAAGATTTCTAGTCAATATTTTGTATGTAAATCTATTTATTCCATCTTCATTCTCAATATTTACCAACTCCCCTTTTCTATCACTGACCTCTTGTGTAATCACACTCATATACTCCTCTGGGGAATCAATTGTTAGTTCCTCGACAGGTTCGCTTAATACTCCATCAATAGTTTGCAAAATAACTTCAGGCTTACTTAATTGAAGTTCATACCCTTCTCTTCTTAACTGTTCTACTAAGATGGCAAGTTGTAGTTCTCCTCTTCCTGCAACGAAGTAGTTGTTGGATCCTTGGTTAGTTATTTCCAATCCAATATTAAGATTTCTCTCTTGATCTAATCTTTGTGCCAATTGCTTGTCAGTTACAAATTTACCCTCTTTGCCTACAAATGGAGATGTGTTGGCTTGAAATTTTACTCTAACTGCTGGAGGTGTAATTGTAATATCAGGTAATGCTTCTTGTTTATTAATATCACATACTGTTGCTCCAATCGCTGTGGATTCTATTCCTGTAATAGCAACTATCTCTCCTGCACCTGCTGATGTGATAGGCTCCCATGCTAATCCCTCTTTAGTAAAGAGTCCTCTGACTCTACCTTGTACCTTTTCTTCTTTCCCTGGTTTGTTTGAAATCAATATGATTGGATCATCAAGCTTTACGCTTCCTCTGTTAATCTTTCCTATGAGATATCTTCCCGTATGAGAATCATATTCTAGAGAGGTTACTTGCATCTGGAATGGTTCACTAATTTCTCCCTTTGGTGCTGGCATATTTGCAATTATTTCATCCAATATGGGGGTTACATCTCCTGGAACAGAATTTGGGATAGTTAAATCTCCCGCCGGGATCTCTTTAAAAATCTTTCCTTCTCTTCCTATGGCGTAATATACAGGGAATTCTAGTTGCTCAGGATCTGTAGCTAGTGCTAAGAAGAGATCTTGTACCTTACTGATGGTTTTAGATATATTGGCAAGCTTTTTGTCTATTTTGTTTACAACAACAACTGGTTTGAGACCCATTTCTAATGCCCTCTTCAAAACAAATTTGGTCTGAGGCATAGGGCCTTCTTTGGCGTCTACTAATAGTAGACAACCATCAGCCATATTGAGTGTTCTTTCAACTTCTCCACCAAAATCAGCGTGTCCTGGTGTATCTATGATATTTATCTTGTATCCTTTGTATCTGATTGAAATGTTCTTAGCACTTATGGTGATACCCTTTTCTCTTTCAAGATCACTTGAGTCTAAAATCTGTGTTTCTTGCATCTCTTCTTGATTATCTCTGAAAAGATGTGTTTGCTTCATAAAGGCATCAACTAAGGTAGTCTTACCATGGTCGACGTGCGCTATGATAGCAATGTTTCTTATATTGTTTTTATCTATTGGAGAATATTCCATGACAAGGGAACATTCTATCACAAAACGAGGTAATTAGATACTCGTTATTCTTTGATTTCTATTCCTCCAAAGATTGCAGTTCCAGTTATCTCTAACTTTGGACCTTTTGCCTCTCTTTGGTTGAATTTGTTATCCCATCCACCGAGTATTCCAACTCCATCTGATACTACATTGCAATCTTTTGGAAGTAATACTTCGATTCCGCCAAATGCGGTATTTAATACCAATTTTGCTCCTCCTTTATCAATTATGGAGTCTCTTAAATCTAACTTCGCACCACCAAATGCCACGGTTATATCTCCGCCTTTAAATGCTTTAGAATCCATATTCTTATCTATCCCCCAGAAAACTACAGTCTCAGAGACTCTGTCTCCGCCGTAGTACTTCTTACCTTCTGTCATATGTGGTGCATCTTTTCTAAATATCATTGTTAAACCAATTACTATGATGATCATTGGCCATAGCATTGCGAAGAAGCTGATATTGAAAAGATGTGTTAGAAGAAACAATGTTCCTAATGAAGTAAGTACAATCCCCAGTGAGATATTTTTATCTACCAACATCTTAATACCTAAACCTAAAAGAAGTGCTGGCCAGAGGAGTCCAATTATATCCCCTGTTGTCATGTTTACCAGCGATAGTACACCGGTTGTATCTAGCAAGAATATTATACCGAAGGTTATTAATATCCCTCCGATTATTAACTTCGCGTCTGTTTTCATTTTATATATTTATATAATTTAAATACGTTCAATTGTAAGAGAACCTACTCCCACTTTTGCTTCAATAGTTAGTTTCTTTGTAGCGGTATCATAATCAGTAGTTTGGTATGTTCCATTTTGCCCAACTCCTTCTATTTTGTTTGTGTCGAGGCTAATTTCTCCGACTCCTAGGTTATACACCAAGTAAACACCAATATTTTGTGGCAAGGTCAATGTTACATCTCCTGCACCAATTTCGAGATTGATACTTTCAGGTAAAGATTTCTCCCAGAGTGTCATATCTAGATCCCCTGCACCAACCTGTGCAAATACTGATTTAAGAACAGTCTCATCCAAATCTACAGTGGCCTTTCCTGCCCCTATCGTCATATCCAATGATGTTGGGAGTGTATTTTGTCCAAGGGTAAGGTCATATGTTGGGGTAACAAATCTCCAAAAACCAAGATTTCTAACCTCTCTGTTTCTAAAATCTATATTTAAAATTCCTTCGTTACTTTGTGCTTCTATTTGTGGGATATCACCGTCATACTGGTATGTAGTTTTTGAAAGTAGGTGATATGCTTGGGCTTCGTCATTGAGTGTTAATTCTGATGCTCCAATGAATATGTCCACAGTTCTATTCGTAATGTCACTAAAATCTTCTGACAATACATATTCTTCTTGTGTTTGACTCTCTGTGTTCATAGCATAATTGCCAGAAAGGAAATTAGAAACACTTTCAGATATTAAAGGGACCTTCTTCTCTACTGCAAAGTAATATGACATAACTCCTGCGGCAAGCATAAACAAGGTGTATACCACTGTCATTATGATATTCCCAATCTTTGTTTTGGGTAAGATCATCTTCAGACCAGCAAGGATTAAGATAATGGGCCAGAATCTAAGAAGATATAGCCAGATACTCCAAGGAACTACATTGGTGGTATTAAGCAAGAATAGCGTTCCTAGCAATACAAGAAAAATTGCTCCTGTATAGTCTCGTGTTTCTTTGTTTTCCATATGGGTTAAGTATTAACTTAAATATTACTCTTTCTAAAGAGTTTGTACCCCATGAATAGTATGATAGCTACTACGGTAAAGATTCCGGTGACAGTAACAATGTTTGAAACTCCTTGGAATTTAATAATAATTCCGATTAATGCCCACAGTATTACTAATGTGTATGCAAGATTCTTCTTAATCAATGCGAAGATAGCAAGTCCTGTTGCTATGACGATCATAATTGCAGACCATACCTCAGGTGCAATTCCCCATCCACTCCAATTCGCGACATAGAGTGCTCCTGCTATGTTTGCAATTGATGCTACTGATATCCATCCAA
>CAZNJV010000002.1:0-25451 GCA_964573565.1 uncultured Candidatus Saccharibacteria bacterium
GCGACATAGAGTGCTCCTGCTATGTTTGCAATTGATGCTACTGATATCCATCCAAGATATATGTTAAAAGGTGTTTTCTTGACTAGTGATACTTCAGGTTTGTTAAGTTTTAGTGCAATGATTATTAAGCTTGCGAGGATTACTAGCATTAATATGACTGAGTAATTTATGAGTTGGTAATGCCACATAAATATCCATGCGGTATTTGCTAGGCTACTTGCTATTACATATGGTGCGATAGCCATATCATCCTTGGTGAATCTTGTGAACATGGAGATGAGATATATTATTATTCCTAGGTATATAACTCCCCAGATTGAAAATACATAGCCTGCAGGTACAAAGTATATTGCGAGAGAGTTTGAGATCTCTGCGGTTGTTAGCCCATTTATTGGTAATGCATTGGCTAAGATATTTACTACAAACATTGCTAGTACTGATACTATTACTGCTATCTTTAAGATTAATTCTTTTTTCATAGATATATAGATAAAGTTATCTATATAAATATAGCATATGGGATATTTTTGTGAAGATTACAGGGGGAGACCTTGGTTTAGGTCAAGGTCTCCCCGGATTGGATAAGTTAGAACACGATGGATTGTGCCTTTTGGAGTATTACACTCGCTAACTTGTCCATGATTCTCCGAATTCTTTCTTCTGAACAATCGTCAAATCGAAAACCGATTTGGGGGTTATCGATTTTGGACAGTGATGTCCAGATTGTAAACATTTGCCCAAGAAGAATCGTGTCTTGAGTTTTTTCGTAAGTCTCAAGAAGTAGTTCGCCTTGTGCAATTAGTGCTTCGTCCTCTTTGGACATGTGTACCATCCTTGAATGATAGAATTTTTAAGAACCGGTTATTATACTACAGGCCCATATGATTCTCAATTCCCCCTATCTAATAATCTTGATATAATCTGATCCTATGTTAAATATTGAAAAAATCTCTTTAAACAGAGGAAACAAAGAAATATTAAAAGATATAACACTAACAATAGATTCTAATGAAAAAATAGGATTAGTTGGTGTAAATGGTGCTGGAAAATCTACACTCTTGAAGATTGTTGTAGCAAGAGAAGAACCAGATCTAGGGACAATCTCTTTCAAAGGAACAATCTCATACCTTGCACAGGAGACTCACAGAGGATTGGATGTTGAGAATTATCCCGATCTGACTATTGGAGAATATCTCATTATCGAAAAAGAAGTAGAGGCAGAAGAATGGGAGATTAAGAAGCTACTAAATAATCTTAAAATGGAAGACAAAGATTGTGATAGCAAATTAGGAGAGCTTTCTGGTGGACAGAAAATAAAGGTTGAAATCATAAAGATCCTTCTGGAAAAATCGGATCTTTTAGTTCTTGATGAACCTACAAACTTTCTTGATATTCCATCTGCGGAATGGTTAATGAGGTATCTCATCTCCTACCCTAAAGCTGTTTTAGTTGTCTCACATGACCTGAGATTGATGAATAAGGGATTAAGTAAGATATGGTACCTAAATGAAAAAACACACGATGTAGAGGTGTACAGGGGTAACTATGAGCAATTTCTTAAGGTAAAAGCTTTGAGAGATGAATTCCTAGTAAAGCAGCTAGAATCAGAGGAGAAGAAAGCTGAACGAGTATTTGAATTAGCCCAGGGCCTTTCCGGAAGAAAAAGTATCAAGGAGAAAAAGAGAGCCGCAAGAAAGTTTGAAGAAGCTAAGGTTTTAAAAAATGAAGTTAATGAGCTACGTACCAAACTTACAAAATCCAAAAGGATGAGAATTGGGATACCTACTCCATCACAGAGTAGTATGAATGTTTTAGAGGTCAACAATATATCTAAGTCATATATCGATCCCATTATGGTATTGAGAGATGTCTCTTTCAAAGTTCATAGGTATGAGAGAATTGCAATCATTGGTAAGAATGGTGTTGGTAAGACGACATTACTTAAGATTCTTGCTGGTAAACAGAAAGCAACCGATGGAGAATTTGAATGGGGATATGGTACAGATTTTGGTTATTATTCACAGGAGAATGAGGATTTGGATTTGAATATGTCTGTTTGGGAAAATGTTGAGAAATTGGATTGGGGGAATATTGATAAAAGGAAGTTCTTGGGTAGTTTCTTGATATCGGGTGAGATGGTTGATCAGAAGGTATCTACCTTATCTGGTGGTGAAAAGACGAGGTTGGCTTTAGCTAAGCTCTTTGCAGGTAGGCATAATGTATTAATGTTGGACGAACCAACTACTTACTTAGATCCAGATTCTCAAAAGGTATTGCTAGAGGCATTAAAGGAATACAAGGGTACTATATTGATTGTTAGCCATGAGCCAATGTTTGTAAAAGAATTGAATATTGAGAAAGTTTTGCTAATGCCTGAAGAAAGGTTTACATACTTTAAAGAGGAGTATATGGAGAGGATTGGAGTGATATAATTATTCTACTACGAAGTTGACTACAGCGTCCCCACTAGCATTAAATGTCCCAGAATATGAGTAATCTTTTATAACTGCGGAGCAGACTCCCTCTGTTGGTTCTTCCTCTATGCTGACCTGTATTTTTACCTGCTCAGGATAGCTCTCTGATACGATAGCTTGTGTGTTTACTGAGTAACATGGAGTTGGCAATGTCCCTGTTACAGAATAGGTCCAGAGATTCTCTCCCTGATAGGTATAGGTGGCATAAAATGTGTTACTGGATTTAGTTTGTTCTTGTCCGATGTTATTTTTTTGAGAAAATATAGTATATGCAATGTATCCTATTAGTAATATACCAACAACAATAGTCGTGATCCAAATGAGTTTCTTTTTCATATATTTTTTATCTCAATTTATATTACATATGATACTAAATATTTGGAGGTTTGTGGATCTAGGTGTAATATGAATGAAAATAACTTGAACCACACATCTTGATCATGGATTCTACTAAACCAGAATTTGAAACCTCAGAACCACAAAATTTTTCTATTGATTTTCTTAAAGAAATCAAATTTAAGAAACCAAGAAAAAAATTGGAAAGAATCATTGTTGATTCTAAAAAAATACCAAAAGTAGATTTGAAAAGTAAGCTAGTTTCATCAGGGATCTTGGAAGAGGGAGATTCTCCATTACAAATAATTCTTTTCGCAAAAAGAGAAGGACTAAGAAGAAGTTTTGGGATTTTGGCAAATATGGGAGCTAAGGATGTTGCCGGATTGTACGTAACTTCTGAAAATTATGATGATATAAACGGAGACCCGATTTTTTCTGTAACAGTAAAATGTCCAAGAAGAGACGAAAATGATAAATATGATCATACCGAAACAAATAGCGGGCCAGTGATAGAAGATCCCGTTAGTAGTAAGTTGCTAAATGAAGTTTTTGGGGCTTTTATGGCTTCTTACATAAAAGAACCGTTATCAATAACTCCACCTCCAACCACATATTCTCCATCGTAGAATACTACTGATTGTCCCGGAGTAATGGCCCTTTGTGGAGTATCAAACAGAACCTCTACTCTTCCATCTTCCAAAGGTTTAATAACAGCAGGGGCCTCCTTAGCACCATACCTTATCTTTGCTTCCACCTTCATTTCTTTTTCTAATTTCTCAATACCGATCCAATTTAAATCTCTTGCAATTAAACTATTAGAAAAAGTTTCTTCGTCATTCCCTACAATTACCTGATTCCTTTCAATATCTATCTCTACAACATACAAAGGCATATTACTTGGTATACCTAAACCCTTTCTTTGCCCGACAGTATAGTTAAATATCCCATTATGTTTTCCTAACACATCTCCTTTAGTATCTACAATATCTCCAGGAAGCATCTCTGAGTCTGTATGCTCTGATATGAACTTTGCATAATCATTATCCTCTACAAAGCATATCTCTTGGCTATCTGGTTTACTTGCTACGCCAAGATCATATTTCTTAGCGATCTCTCTAATTTTGTCTTTCTCATATCCCCCAACTGGAAAGAGAGTTTTAGCTAGTTGATCTTGTGTAAGGTTATACAAGGCATATGTTTGATCTTTGGTCTTACTAATAGCTTTTTTTAGTAGATATCTCCCATCTTTGAATTCCACTTGTGCATAATGCCCTGTGGCTATGTAGTCTAATCCCATTGAAATTGCTTTGTCCAAGAGTGCCTCAAACTTAACCTCTTTGTTACATACGATACATGGATTAGGAGTCCTACCTGCTTGGTATTCCTTTATGAAATATTCTATTACCCTCTCTCTAAATATATCTCTGAAGTTTAGGACATAGTATGGTATTCCCAGTTTGTCTGCGACTCGTCTTGCATCATTAACAGCTGTAAGCGAACAACACCCATTCTCTCTCTCTTCCTCCTCTTCTGTTTGCCATATCTGCATTGTAGCCCCAATTACTTCATAGCCTTGTTCTTTAAGTAAAGCGGCTGATACAGAGCTATCTACTCCTCCACTCATAGCTATTAATACTTTTTTATTGCTATTTGGCTGATTCATTTTTCTTCTTGTAATCATCAATCGCTGCTTTTATAGCCTGTTCTGCTAGGTTAGAGCAATGCATCTTTATAGGTGGTAAACCATCTAAAGCTTCTGCTACTGCCTTGTTAGTTATCTCTAAAGCCTCTTCTACTGTTTTCCCCTTTATCAATTCTGTTGCCATACTACTTGTTGCTACGGCAGCACCACACCCAAATGTTTTAAATTTGACATCCGTTATGACATTGTTCTCTATCTTTAGATACATCTTCATAATATCTCCACACACAGGATTACCGACCTGCCCAACACCATCTGCGTCAGGAATCTCTCCCACATTTCTAGGATTCATGAAATGATCCATTACTTTGTTACTGTATTCTTCCATTTTGTTTAAATGACTCATATAACGGGGACATAGCCCTAAGTTTTTTAATGATAGGAGGTAATACTTCTACTAGATAGTCTATGTCACTATCCGTATTCTCCTCTCCAAATGTTAAACGTAATGATCCATGTGCTATCTCATGTGGTAACCCAATAGCTAACAACACATGAGATGGATCTAATGATCCTGAGGTACATGCGGATCCACTTGATGCACAGATATTTTTCATATCTAATGACAGAAGTATGGATTCACCCTCTACAAATTCAAAAGAAATATTTATATTCCCAGGTAATCTTTTCTCTGCATCTCCATTTAATCTGGAGTATGGAACCTTTTCTAGTATTTCTTTAATTGCGCGATCTCTTAATTTCAATAGCTTTTCATTATAGCTATCAATATTGGCACTAGCCATTTCAATAGCTTTTCCAAGCCCTACAATGCCTGCTACATTCTCTGTGCTAGCTCTCTTGCCTCTTTCTTGTTCACCACCATGTATGAAGGAATGAATTCTGACTCCATCTCGTATATACAAAACACCGACTCCCTTTGGTCCGTAAAATTTATGTGCAGAGAGGGATAGTAGATCTATATTCATATCTTTAACATCTACAGGTATGTTCCCTATGGCTTGTACTGCATCTGTATGGAAATATATTCCTTTTTCTTTTGCTAATGCTCCTATCTCTTTTATCGGTTGTATTGTCCCTATCTCGTTATTTGCAAACATGACAGATATTAATGTGGTGTCTGGTCTAATAGCTTGCTTAATATCTTCTACATCTACAATTCCATTCTCTCTTACTGGTACATAGGTTACTTCAAAACCTTGTCTTTCTAAATATTTGCATGTGTTAAGTACGGCATGATGTTCTATATTTGTTGTTATAATATGTTTCCCATTGTTTTGGTTTGCATATGCTACTCCTTTGATCGCCCAGTTATCTGATTCACTCCCTCCGCTAGTAAAGAATATCTCTTTTGGTAATGCACTGAGTGCTTTCGCTACTTTTTCTCTTGCATCTTCTATGGCTTTTCTATTCTCTCTTCCAAGTGAATATATGGAGGATGGATTACCATATTCTTCTGTAAAATATGGGAGCATAGCTTCTAATACCTCTGGTTTTACAGGGGTTGTTGCTGCATGGTCTAGATATATTCTTTTATTTAATTCCATGGATATATTTTACCATAGAGGTCAAGCATGGGGGCTACACTTTCTCCAATTGTTGCTGTGGTAATCTAATTTTTCTAGGGGTTACTATTAAAAGTATTATACCTAGTACTGCTGATATACCTCCGATAATTGCAAATGAATTTGTAAATCCTACATTGTCTGCTAGCAATCCTACTAAAGTAGGAGCGATGATATATGCAATAGAATAGCTAGCCTGTGATAACCCTATTAAATGTATACCCTTCTTCCCTAGCCTCTTTTGTAGATCACTGTAGATAGCATCATCCAGTGGCCAGCAGAAAGACATTATGAGGTTGGAAAGTGCGACTATGATTAATATTGGGACTAACTTGTTGTCAAAAAATACTAATGAGGCCATTATTAAACCTGCTATTACAATAGCAATTTGTGAAAGTCTCTTCTTCCCTTTTCTAACATTCAATCTTAATACTATGAATGATCCTAATATATATGGTAGTGTTGCACCTACCATGATAGCCCAATCCCAGTCAGGATTATTTATTAATTTCTCACCATATATTCCAGAGAATGTTGCAAAACCAGCATATACAACCTCAACAATTACAGACATGATGAGTACTATATATACCTTTTTAGAAAGAATCTTCCAAACTTTAAGTTCTCTAAATACTCCAAAATATTCTTTTATCTGACTCTTAGGTCTTACAGTTGTAGTATTCTTGTTTATGAATATTAATAGTAATGCGAATATTAAAGCTAGAGCTTCTATTGCTACAATGGAAGATGCATATGCGAAGATCCCCTTGATTAAAAGGAGTGCACCAATTATTGGTCCCAATATTTCAACTATATCTGTTAATATCTCAATTATGCTCCAGTTGTGTGAGTATGTAACCTCTTTCTCTTCTTCTACTATGAAGCTTTGTTGTGAGAACATTATGAATTCATAGTATATTCCCCACAGCATTACGGCTATTACAAAAAGCCAGATCATGGAGAATATATCTCCGAGTGCTGTTGTTATTGGGAATGTTATGGCTAGTATGATTCCTACTATGATCTGAAATTTCCAACCATATTTGGGGAATATGATTGGTATTAATAGGTCACATGCGATTCCTATGACAGAGGATAGTGACATTATCATCCCTATCACAAAGTTTGAAGATATATGATTTCCTAATACAACAGGAAATACATATGAGATTATTCCATCCCCAAGTAGTATTAAAAAGAGTGGTAGTAAGAAGTATGTAAATTTGTTTTTTGAGAAATTTTTAGGTATGAGATCTAGAAATCGTTTGTTCTTTACCATATGGGATTATTGTGCACTTCTAAATGGGTAAATACCAACAGGATATGATATTATGTTTACTACTATGGAAGCTACACATTTTGAACAAGAAGCTTCTGCCCCACTGATTTTGAAGATAATAGAAGAGAATAATATAGAATCTCTTGCCTTAGATTTGGATAATACATTCTTAATGACGAATGAATATTATTGGTTCTGGCAGGATAGTTGTAGTGCGTTCTTAGCAGATAGCTTTAAAATAGGAGTCGAAAAGGAAGTTTTTGTTGAAAGAATGGCATATAATTTAAGGCTAGAGTATGACGAAAAAGCTCTCCTTCCGATAAGGCAAAAATATCTTAATGCCTTAGATAGGTATTTTGGAGAAAACCTGCCAGAAAACTACAAGGGTTACAAAAAGACAGCTCGAAAATTCCTTGAGGATTTCTATAAAGAATCACCAGATATGATAGAAGGAAGTGATTCTTTCCTACGATTGATATATAGAATAGGTTTACCTTTTGTTTTTAATTCAAATGCTCAATATGATTGGACAAAAACAAAAATAGATGTGTTTGAAGAAGAAATTGGTGCAGAGATCCCATTCAATGCTGTCGATATAAGCAAGAGGAAAGATGCACAAACATGGATAAGATCTGTTGATAAAATTGGTAAATCAATAGAAACTACATTAGTGATTGGAGATAGTCTCGTTGCAGATATTCTTCCTGCAATAGAAGCTGGTTGTAAAAACTTAGTTTGGATAAAGGGAGATTTAGAAAAGTTACCATTTGAAATAACAGATAACCCTGATATCCATATATGGTGTGTAGACAGTATAAAAGACCTTCTTTAAATATGTGTATCAATTTTTTGTACTTTCTGATATAATCAAACTCGTTTGATGTAGATCGAAGCGAAACTAATAGACCCTATGAGGTTAACAATATTTTATTTTCGGTTTGTCTATGTAAACTGAAAATTAAAATAAATGTTAATTACTGTTATGGAAAACAGGTACAAATCATACGGGCATGGTCGATCTAATCGATTTTCCCAGAGAAGAAATTTTAGAGCAAATACTAGAAAAAGTTCTGGTATTAGCACTAATCAATATATAGCGAAAGCTATACAAACAGAGACATCGAATATATATGTTACAGATGCTCTTTTTAACGACTTTAAATTAGATCCAATTCTTCAGAAGAATATCTTAGGAAAGAGATATACTATTCCTACTAAGATACAGAACGAAGCTATTCCAGCTATATTATCTGGAAAAGATATTCTTGGTATTGCAAGTACTGGTTCTGGTAAGACAGCAGCATTTTTGTTACCGATGATCAATAAATTCTTAAATGATGGTACACAAACGTGTTTAATAGTTGTTCCTACTAGAGAACTAGGTATGCAGATACAAGATGAATTTAGAGAATTAACAAGGAATACAAATTTGAAATCAGTACTCATAATTGGTGGAAAGAGTATCAAGGATCAGATGTATATTCTTAGAAAAAGACCACATTTCATTATTGCTACACCGGGTAGATTGAAAGATATATATGAGAGAAAGGGTGTGAACTTAGCAGAGGTAAATAATGTAATCTTGGATGAGGTGGATAGGATGCTGGATATGGGATTTATTAATGATATTCGATTCATTATCGACAAACTTGATACTAATAGACAATCCCTATTCTTCTCCGCAACTATGTCGTTTAAGGCAGAAGCTATAGCAAATTCCTTGCTTAAGAATCCTGTGAAGATAGAGATTGAATCTCAATCTCCTCAACATAATGTGGACCAGGATGTTGTCAAAATAGATGGCAGTAAAAGAAAGGAAGAGGTGCTTTTTGATTTGTTATTAAAGGAAGAGTTTAAGAAGGTTTTGATATTTACAAGAACCAAGAGGAATGCGGATAAGCTATCTAATTATCTTTATGATAATAAATTAGATGTGGATGCATTGCATGGAGATAAAAGACAATCTCAAAGAACCAGAATTATTGATGGGTTCAAGAAGGGCAATTTCAATATATTGATTGCTACAGATGTCGCTTCTAGAGGCTTGGATGTTAACAATATTACTCATGTTATTAACTATGATGAGCCTGAGTGTTATGAAGATTATATTCATAGAATAGGTAGAACTGGCAGGGCGGGTAAAAAGGGATATGCACTTACATTCATTGATAGATAAAAGGTTACTTTTATCTTCCTACCAATCCTTTTATATACTTATATGCGGCTGATATCTCGGTGGACTTCTCTGTTAATCCAGGTCTTCTGTTCACCTCTAAGATATAGTTCTTGCCGGTATTTTTATCTGTAACAACATCTACTCCTGCCCATTTCAACTTCAAGGCACTTGCGGATTGTATCGCTATATCTATAACCTCTTTAGGCACATCTTTTACTTTTATGAACTCTTCACAGGCTCCTAGCGCTACATTATTTCTAAATTTATCTGTTAATCTGGTTCTCTTGCATACTGATGTAGGTTTCCCATTGGCGATAACTACCCTGTAATCAAAATCATTAGGAATATACTGTTGAAATATGTATCTGTTGTATTTCCCATTGTCTTTAATCGTTTGTTTAATCTCTTCCTCTTTTTCAATTAAGAAGACGTTACTTCCTAGGGATCCAAGTGATGTCTTGTATATGCAAGGTAGATTGCATACCCCTATGATCTCCTCTGTGTTCTTTCTCCTGACCATTAAACCATTATGAAAGTAAGTATTTGGTACTAAGACATCTTTAGTGGCAAGTAGGAAGATATCAGATAGCTTTGTGTTGTGGGAGTTTGTCTTGTTGTGTGGAATATGTTGGGATTTAAGATACAGATGGAGAAGATAGGCCATATGTGTTGTATTCCAACCCGATTGTATCCATACGTAATCGAGTTGTTTGAGATCTTTTCCGTCGATATTCACTGCGATTTTACCATCTCGGATTTCAAAAACAATGTCCTTTATCGAAGCCGTATCTAAGGTGATATCTTTAAGTTTTAATTTTTTTTGTATTAGGGATTTTTCTTCCGCGGAAGTATTAATGCCAATAGCAAGCACCGAGCGATTATCCATACCCTTATTGTGAGATTATGGCCACATTATACCATTTCTTGCTTAAGAAGTCTTGCTATGACAAGGTTGTAGAAATCTTTCCCCTTCTTGTTGAGCACTAATCTCCCCTCGAGTGAGATATCCATATATTCCTTGTAAAAAAATTTCTTGTGATATTCGATACCAGTATTTAATCTTAAACGAAGAATGGCCTTTTCCAAATCACTTGTCTTTGTTGTGATCTTTTCCTCCTCGATATTCCATTCGCCATTAATGTATCGTTTTATATCTTCTGGGTTGTGCGATTTAGTACCATCTATTCTTGAATATGCACCAGCACCAAGGCCAATGTAGTCTTGGTAGTTCCAAAAATTAAGATTGTGTTTGCATTCTAACTTGCTTTTTGACCAATTTGATATTTCATATTGATTGAATCCTTTTGTGGACAAATATTTGGATGTGTAATGATACATTCTCCTATTCTCAATCTCTTCGGGTAAATTGAGATCACCTTGGTTGTAAAGCTTCCCATATGGTGTGTTCTCTTCAATCTCAAGACTGTAGCAGGAGATATGTTGAACGTCTAAATTTGATACGAGTTCTAGTGTTTTCTTCCAATTCTTAAATGTGTGATTTGGATATCCAAATATTAGATCTATTCCAATATTTTCAATATCGTTTTGCTTAAGGATATTGTATTTCTCTAAAAATTCTTCATACGTGTATCTCCTATTCAATGTCTCAAGATCATGATTATTGATTGTTTGAAGTCCGATACTCATTCTATTGATTCCGGCTTCTTTGTAGGCCGGGATATTCTCTTCTGTTATATATTGTGGATAGAGTTCGATGGAGATCTCTATGTTTGATGAAAGATTAAAATTCTTCTTAATGGTATCTATTACTTCTACAATGTAGTTGTGTGGTATGAGATTTGGAGTTCCACCCCCTATGTATATTGTCTGTATTTCTCTATCCTTATACCTTTCTGATTTAGTAAGGATCTCTTCTTTCAAGACTTCAAAGTACTCTTCATAGGTATCTTCGCAGTTTATGCATGAGAAGAATCCACAATATGGGCATTTTGCAAAACAGAAAGGAATATGGACATATATATTTAATGGTTGCATACCTGATTATACAGATTACAGCGAGGGAAAGAGAGTTGGTTGTAAACTCCTTTCACTTGAAAAGGTCTCTTCTCTTAGTGATTTCAAATGTATCTGGTGAAAGGTTCGACCTTTTGTGAATGTTAATGTTCTCTTCTGTTTCTCTTTGTTTTCATCTGTATACTCAAATTCTAATGCTTTTGCATTATTTCTAATCATTGTAACTAATATGGCAGTATTAATTTCATCTAAATCTACAGAAAAATGAAATTGATAACCAAGCATATTCTTCTTTCCAATTGCCGGTCCTTTAGCAATCTCGACTAACATGGTTTTAGTTTGGTAATATTGAGTTCCGACAGAGGATTTCCACCAATCAATACTTTTTCTTTGCATGGCTACTGCCAGCGGTTCGTATTGTGGCTCACTAGTCATAGCTGTTACATGGCTTAATTCTATCGCATCTTGGCGCTTTGGTAGCAGATCAAAGGGTCCTAATAGTGATTGTAATTCAATGGTAGCTTCCTTTCTTGCTATTCCCGATGGGTAGTAATTCTTAGGTACATAAGGCTCAAGATTGGGTAATGCAGGAACAATCAGTGTTGCAAAATCTGAGCTAATAGGTTTAATAGAAAAAAACTCCAGATCTTGTGGTCTGGGTCGTATGGTCTGTATAGGTTGTGTATCTTCAAGTTCAAACATAAGGGCTATTATACTATGGGACTGCGGTGGGACTCAACTGGTCTTTCTAAATATTTTTACAGGTGTTACCATGTACATATATAAATTTTTATGCAAAGACGATGACAGGATATTCAAGTAACATAGAGGATGTGGTTGGTGAAAATATAAATTTCAGAAAAGTTTTGTACACAGGTTCGCATATGCAATTGGTCGCTATGTCTCTCAAACCTCTTGAGGATATCGGTATGGAGGTACATGATACTGTCGATCAATTTTTTAGATTTGAGGAAGGAGAGGGCAAGGTTATAATGAATGGAGAGGAAACATTGGTTGGTGAAGATATGGTTGTTATTGTACCTGCTGGAACAGAGCATAACATTATCAATACCTCTGAGACAGAGAATCTTAAACTCTATACCATTTATGCACCAGCTAACCATCCTGATGGTACAGTACATGCTACTAAGGCAGATGCTATGGCTGCGGAAGGAGAAGAGCACGCTATTTAGTCAAAGATTGGTGTATAGATTCCATATTGAATTTTTACACTCAGTATTTTTAGTACCTTTTGATCTATATTCATTCTTCCATCAACAACCTCTTGAAGGATGAAATCATAGACGTCTTGTTGTATAGATGTCTCGGTATCACTTGCAGTACTGTAGATTAGGATATCGTTTCCTGCTACAAGAGCCTGTTTGGCAAGATTGGTATATGTATCAAGATTTTTTAATGCCCCCATCTCCATATCATCTGTTATGATTAATCCTTGATAATCAAGATATTGGATCAACTGAGTAGTGATTATCTCTTCAGAGATACTTGCGGGTACTGTGTCTATCTGTGGATATTGTATATGTCCAACCATTATTCCATCTACATTTGTTTGTTTAATGATTCCACTAAATGGGGATATATATTCATCCCATTGGTTTGGAGATATATTTACTACCGGCAATGAGAAATGAGAGTCAGGGGAAGCGTTGCTATGGCCTGGGTAGTGCTTTAGAACAGCTATGATATTAGATTCGCGATATCCATTAATTGTTGAAACTCCCTTTTGTATTACCTCTTCCTTTGTACCCCTAAATGCACGCAAATACATGAATGAATTGGGATCGGTAATATATTCTACTACCGGTGCTAGATTCATATTGATACCCATCTTTCTTAACATCTCCCCTCTACTTTTAGCTATGGTATATGCTTCTTCAGGAGTATCCATCTCTGACTGCGCTATGATAAGAGTATTGTTCCATTTCAATCTGGACACGACTCCACCTTCTTGGTCTATTGAGATGTAGAGAGGTATCCTATTTGTTGTTTGAAGATCATTTGTTAATTGTGTTATCTGATCTTCTGATACTACATTTTTACCATAGAGGAGTACTCCTCCAATGTGATTCTTTGTTAAGAATTCTTCTGTTTGTGGTGTTAGAGTTGTTCCATTGATTCCAAAGAGGAAGAGTTGTCCCACCTTCTCTTCTGGGGTCATGTATTTCAAGATTTTCTCTTCTACAGTTGGTGGTGCTTTGCTAATGGATGTCTCTACGGATTCATTTTGTAAGAGATATGTTGGGAATATTACAGAAAAGATGATTGCAGTTATTATGGAGAGGATATATTTCATATCTGATTATATACCATGAATTTCTCTATTTCTTTCTTTTTCTTATTATTACAACAGAGGTAGTTATTAAGATAGCCAAACCTGCACTGGCAGCAATTATTGGAATAGTTAGATTTTTCACCATCTGTATATTCTTTTCTATGATATTTGTTTCTACTGTAAACCATTCCGTCTCAGTAGTTTTGTACCCATCCGCTTCTACGACAAGTTTGTATTCACCTGGATTTACAAAGAAGCTGAATTCTCCAGTTTGATTCGTGTATTGTGGGTTTGCAGTACCATCTTCAGATATCCATAGCACATCTGTTCCATCAACCTTTTGATACAGAGAGACTTTTGCATCAGTGATTCTAAGTTCATTTTTGCCTACTTTGTAATATACGTATCCTCGAGGATCAACTTTGATTGATAGCTTGATTGCAAACTCACTTGTGTTATCTGCTGATACTGTTAGAATTGTTGTATCGTAGGTACCTTTGATGGATGGTGCACTTATTGTTGCTTTGTATGCATTCTTTACTGAATCATAGAGCATCTGGAAGACCTCGCTATTCACGATTAATAATACTTTTTGAACATCTGTCGTATTACTGTTAATAGTTTCCGCAGGAACAACAATATTTACTGCTTGAGAAGAATATACATTGACTGTATCACTGTTCGTTGTAGTTAAAACTGGTTTGTTTTCTGTTAATATTGTAACTGCTTGTGATTGTGTGAGCTGGCTTACTTGTACGACTTTAGTATTTTCTGTAATAGCTGGAACAAGACTCTCTACCTTAGTAGCTAATGAAGCTGAAACAATTGCCCCAGAGGATATATTACCAACGTTATCTAGTACAAATGCAGTGTAGTAGTATTTTTGACTGTTCTTAAGATTGGTATCTGTATATGTTATGTTGGTTCCCTCGTATACTCTTGTCCCATCCGTAAGATTCGTTGGTGTGTGGAGGTCATTTCTCATGATTATTGTCTTACTGAAGTCTGAGGTAGGATTTTGCCAGGTAAGAACGATGCTGGTGTCTGTTGTTGTTGCTAAGAGAGAGTTTATATTAGCAGGGGCGGTTTTATCATATCTAATTACAAATGTTTTGATTTTACTGTATGTCCCTGCTCCATTTAGTGCACGTACTTTGATAACGGTCTCACCATCCGATTGACTAGGAAGATCATATGTTGTGGATGTTGTTGTATATGTGAAGTTTGTTGAAGAAGGATCAGTTCCGTCGTTGGTTATATAGAAGGTATCATCTGAGGGGGAGGAGGGATCAGTCCACGAGATGATTGGCCCACTATTTATATTTTGCCATATACCGTTGTATAGACCAGAGATGTTAACGATATCAGGAGTTGTAGCATCTCGTTTTAATGTGTAAGTTGCAACTTCTGAGACATTATCTACGTTATCTCTAGCTAATATATGGAAATATGAGATTCCATTCGCGATACTATTTAGAGTTATCGAACTGATAACAATTTTGGTGCCTGTTGTAAGAAGAGTATTGGAAGTAATTGTTGCATTGGTATCAACTATATATGTGTAATCCTGGATCCCACTATCCGTTTCGGTTGGTGTCCAACTGAATGTGTTTGAAGCTGAGCTGTACCATTTATCTTGTGTGGCATATATGCTACTGCTCAGGCCGGTAATGCTAGGTGATGTTTTGTCAGTTTTAATTGTGATTGTAGGATTTCCCGAGAGATCGACTCCTCCTGTCGAAAGGTTTGATATCGAAAGGGTATATACGATATTTGTATTTGTGGTATTGGGTGTTGTGGATGTTACAGATATATTCTCGCCTGAGGATGTTGTATCTGTGGCGGTTTGTGACAGACTATTTGATATTGTGATATCGAAATCAGAATCATTGGGATATATGCTAGTAGTACCATAATATGTAACTCTAACTCCGGAAAAAGTGATGTTGGAATTCGGATATGTCCAATTACCGGAGGTAATAGCTACGCCATTTTTATCAGTTGCTGTAAATGTTCCATATATGGTTAAACGATTCTCATACAGATATTTATTAGAATAGTAATCTTCTGTGGATGCTACAGTTTTTGCATCGACAGCCTTAACGCCGTATTGGATGTTTGTAGATAGTATCCAATTCCATCCTGGTGTTATATGCCAGACCACAGTGATGTCATTTGAGGATGGTGTGTTTACAGTAATATCGTATGTTAGTGATGCAATATATGTTCCTCCGGATACTTCTGTGGGTGTTTGTCCTGTAAGTGTAGAACCTGTGGATGTAGCATAGTATTGAATATCTGTGCCTTCTGGGTTTTTCAGGTATAGATAGAGCTTATCTAGATCAACGTAGCCATCGGCATCCGAATATTTAGCTACAATATCAATAGTTTTACCAGCATACAAATTTGTCGCACCTGATATATCGGAGGCCTGTGCTGCAGGTGCAGTATTTGATTGCAAGGTTGTAAATGTATATGACTGAGAGTATGTGGTTGTTCCTTGTACGGTTGCGTAGAGTCTGTAGTAGTATGTTGTGGTTTCAGATAGCCCAGAGAGATCGGTAGTTATAGCGCCACTTGTACTACTTGCACCTTTACTTACCTGTGTTGAAGAGGTAAATTCGGAATTTAAACTATACTCAAATCCTCGATCTGTGGCACCACCTTCTATGTTGGACACGGTACCTGTTAGAGTTGCTCCACTAGCTGTTATTGCAGAGGACCCTATGCTAGAGAAACTTGGTGAGATGTATACGGTTCCGTTACTTCCGCCATTACCCGTTGCACCCTTTGCTGTTGCTACGGATGTGGTTAGGGATGAGCCTGTCCAAGAATATGTCCCAAATGAGAGAGAGAGTCTACCTCCACCTCCTGCACCTCCTGTTCCATATGCTGTAGCTGTTCCGGTTCCTCCTGTTGCAGAGATTGTACCGGCTCCAGTAAGTGTGTTTCCAAGTAGATATATACTTCCTCCCGATCCTCCTCCTCCTATGTATGTAGCATTACCACCATTCATAGTGAGAGTTCCATCTATTTGAATTTCATCTGCAGAGATTTTTATAGCTGCACCGCCTGCACCTCCTACGCCATCCGTATTAATGTATGAATTCCCAAATCCACCTCCAGATCCTAGGTTGACTGGTGCCGAAAGGCTTCCGTATGTTCCGCCTGCAGTATTACTTGCTCCATTACCACCAGCTCCACCATATCCACCTCCTCCACCGGGTTGGTCACCATAGTTATGTGCTAATCCAAGCCCTTTTCCTTGTCCCATTCCTGACAGCAGAGAAGTGGTAGTTCCTGCTCTGTACCCATATGTATTTCCCGTAATACTAGATGTGGATGGCACAACGAGGTCTCCTGCAAGATTGAAATATACCCCCACTCCATCTGAGTCCGTTGTGTAATATCCCTGAATTTTAACGATAACGTTGCTATCAAGAATCATGTCTCCACTTGAATTAATTTGGAACATACTGAGTGTATCAGGCTTGAATGTAATGTCTCCGTTGATGTACATGTTTCCAAATGACCAAGATGAGAGATCCGATGTATACCAAGTAGGATTATCTATTGGGATTGTTATATCTCCGGTAGCTGTATTTCTAAGATATGCAGTGCCGTATGCACTGGTCGCAGAGGTGCTAATAGTCCCAGAACATGAATAAGTGCCGGTATAATCAACAAGAATTCTTCCACCAGATCCAGCACCAGCATTACTTCCTCCAGCGCCACCGCTTGATGAGAGAGTACCTGATATCGTTACATCATGGCCGTTGAGATATATACTTCCTCCAGAACCACCACCAGAGTATGCATTCCCAGCTCTTCCATTTGCTGTTATCGTTCCTGATACTGTTATATTACCTCCTGCAGAAATATATGCTGAACCACCACCGACACCTGGAGTAGATTGAGTTCTATACACATAGTCATATCCATAGCCACCTCCGCTACCAAGATTTGTAGGGACATCTAATCCACCATTTCTTGCACCACCTGCTACCCTTGAAGAAGGAACACCTGTGCTTCCATATCCACCACCACTACCTCCTGCAGTCTCATATGCAACGTAAAAACCATAGCCAGCACCGGGTCCATAGCCGTTATCTCCACGTGTTGTTCCGACTCCGTACCCTTTATTATTTACATTTACTGAACCAGCTATATTTATATTCCCTACAGTAGTTACTACCTTAACTCTCCCAACTATTGCTCCCAAATTTCCTGCGGTATGTGTTACAACTGCATTGGTATATACTGTGAAATCTCCTCCATCTATTGTAAGTGCACCATTATTGATTGCGTCGTAATTGAAATTTAATGTTGGTGTTGTTGTTCCAGAAGAATTCCCAAGTGTTAGGCTTCTAACTGTTACAGAGGATGCTAGATTAACTGTTACGTTTGAATTTATTAATACATCATCTTGTGAAGTTGGTACTACTCCTGTGGACCAGTTAGCTGCGGTATTCCAGTTGGTGTCGGTTCCTCCGTTCCATGTTACACTGGCTGCCCATGTCTTGGGCAATGGTATGCTGAAAATAATACTGACTATGAGTGTAGATAACAGTAATGATTTAATGCATAGAGATGCGAATTTACGGATCCTATGGTTGAGCAGATTAGGTCTAGACATATACTTTTATGATATTGTTTTTGCTTTATAAAGTCAATTTCTATCTTTTGGAAATTGATATGCTTTCAATTATTCCATTACCGCTATTGTATGCAGTTATATCGACTTTCTCAGAGTAAACTTTTGCAGTCATATACCCTATTGATGGCTGTCCACTTAATACAAAATAATCTATATCGTTTGATATTGTATGAGAATATCCATGAGTATGTCCTGATATGACAAAATCTACTCCGTAGTTGATCAGATACGAAGATATGGTACTTGCATATGCTGGATGGTGGAACATTACTCCTGTTATTTTGTTTTGTGAGTTAGAGCTTTGTAAATCTGATATCAACCATGATATTTGTGTTTGATTGCTTGCAGAGAATGCGCTATCTAGTACTACCATATGTAAATTTCCATAGTTTACGGAATACCATTGCTCGTTGTTAGGGAATGTAAAATTGTTAAAGTAGAATGCTGATGGTGTACTTGCATCTTCTACTACTCTGTCGTTATTTCCTAAAGCAGAATAGAAGGTTCGGGTTGATCTAAGAGTTGATGTTACGGTGTTAAAGCGATTTAAACTGTCTTGTGTGCCATCTTCCATCAGGTCTCCCGCATTGAATACAGGATTTGCTCCAGATGAGAGAATGTAATTTACTACTCTTTGATGATTTTGATCTTCTGCATCTGTATCTGATTGTGGGTCGGAATAGAAAGCTACATAGGCACTTGGAGATTCTGGGATTATTGGTTCTGTAGTATCAGGTGCTGGTGTTGTAGAGGGTGTTGTGGTGTTACTTTCTGCTGGTTTTGTTGTAGTAGTGTTGTTGGTATTTTCTTCAACTGTAGGAGTTTCTTCTGCTAGGGATTCCTCTTCTATTGTTGTATTGGATGGTGTTATGGAGTCTTCTTCATTGGTATCTGTTATGTCTGTATTGCTATTGAGTATGGTTGTTTGGGGTTGTGTGTATAGGTATGTGAATACGATTGAGGAAAGAAGAAGAAGTGTTAGTAATGTAAGTATGAGAAGGTTGTGTAGTTGTGGCTTTAATCTATATTCTTTGGTTCTATGAACAAGATTGTTCTTTGAGAGCGTAGATTCCATTCCTATATGTTTTTATTATATGAAAGGAATTTGATGGACGCAAGAAACATACAAAGTTGAAAAATTTTTTTTGAAAAGAGTCTACTAATACTAAGTATGGAGGGTAAGTATGGAAAAATTACCGAACTAACAGGTTTGTCTTTTAATGTGTTGGGGGTTGCGAGAATTGAGAGGGATTGGAATGATGTCGGATTTAAAATTGTAGATTCTGTTGAAGACGGAGATGATCGAATAAAACGAGCATTAGCGGAAGGTAAAAAGGTTCTGATCCTCCCAGGAGTTTATGATATTTTGCATGCAGGGCACATTTCATGGATATATGAAGCTTATGATGCATACAAAAGAAAAATTTCGGGAGAGAATCATTGTAAGTATGCTAAAGATGATATTTATGTTGTGATCCCAATGGATAATGATCATCTTGCCCGAGCAGAAAAGATAAAGCTATACAAAAATTACGGCGGAAAAGAGCAGTATTTAATACCAATTATATCCCAGGAAAGGAGAGCTTTATCCTTAGCAAACATAGGTATCGTTGATCTCGTTGTTCCAATCTATTCACCATTAGAAACAAAACATGTTGTTGATAAAACTAAAAGGATATCCTTTGACTATGCTTGTAGGCTATTAAATCAACTAAATGTTTGTGGAAATTTTACAGAAGATGAGTATGAAGAACTTTTGACATCGCTCAATGTTTACAAAAATATTGTAGAACCAAATTTAGAACTGATAAAAAAAGATTTTTTAGAAAAGATGGCTCCACTAGGAAAAAGAGTTTTTCATTATTGGGATAACCCTTCGTGGCAACTTTACCTTTTTCAAATTCTTTTTAAAGATAATTATAAACGAGTTCCATTGGCAAAAAATATTCCTAATAGGATGATCAGTAAACGAGACCAATATGATAAACAGGCATGCTTTTTTATGCGACTTTGTGGAATATCAGTGCAAAGTATCTTGGATACATATGTTACTTCTACAACACAAATAATCGCGAAAATACAAAAGAATAATTATGATTTTTCAAAATTAATTTTTTAAAACTTTTGAAATGCGAATAGGAATAATCGGGAGTTTTGATTTTATTAGAGAATTCGAAATAATAAGTCAGCAATTACGGAATTTAAAGCATGACCCATATATGTCACCATACATAGATTTCTTAACTAGGAAATCAAAGACAGAAGTCATGGAAATTAAAAAAAATATAAAGGGAAATTCTATAAATGAGTTTTGGAAATTACTTCAAGGTGGAGATGCTGTCCTCGTATTAAATTATGATAAACGTGGAATTAAAAACTATATAGGTGGAAGCACTCTAGTTGAAATGGCCTTTGCATATATTCTTGGTCAAAAAATTTTTTTACTGAATTCCATTCCTGAGATACAATATTATTATGATGAAATTGTAAAAATGGCACCTATCGTAATAAATGGGAATCTTGAGAAAATAAAGTAATGATACTGCAAAATACCAAATATTTTTGAAAATAATTGCTTATTATTCCTTAGTATAATCATCAAAATATCCTTGAACCAGAATAACTGGAGTACCCTTATCTCCACTACCACTTGTCAAATCACAAAGACTTCCAAGTAAGTCAGTTAACTGTCTAGGAGTTGTGCCAAGTGATTTCTCTACAGAATAATCAGAACCATTCTTAACATTGATCATTTCTTTTACATATTCGTTCAAATTCCCCTTCCTATCCCAATTCTCTGAGATATATTTTAGTTTTACCTCCTTAGGAGTACCCAAAAGGCCATCTGTGAATCCTGGACATACGACAGGATCTGCCAATTCCCATATCTTTCCCACAGGATCCTTAAAAGCGCCATCACCATATACAATTACCTCCACTTGCTTCCCAGTTAATTCTTTTAATCTCTTTTGAACTACTCTAACAAATTTATCACAATCTCTTGGAAATAGTTTTAATCTATCCTCTCCCACTTTATTTGAACCTAGCACTCCATAATCTAAATTATATCCATGTGTTTTGCTTGCCTTATTGCAGAACTCATCTAAACCATACACCAACTTAGCTCCGTTTTCTTTAAGAAGTTTTTTTGTTCTAAATCGTGTATGAATATCAGCGGCAATGACATTCTCGGTATATTTCAAGATATCAATAGGATTATTTGAGAAATGTATCTCAATATTTCCATCCCCTAATTCTTTGTATGCGGAAGTATAGTCTATACCTGTAAACCGATGTGTTAAATTTTTACCAAAAAGTTTTCTAAATTCTTTTTCTTCAAATAGCCTTGTGTACGGATTAATATGAAGAGCATCAACAGCCTCTGGAGATATCAAGTGATTACCTACCTCATCGGAGGGGTAACTCAGAAGGACATGTACCTTTTTTGATGCTTTGGCAATAGCTTTAAGTATTAAAGAAAACCTGTTTCTGCTTAGTATTGGGAAGACAACACCAACGTCATCTGGAAAAATTTTCCTAATTTCTTTACTTAATTGATCTACAGTTATGAAATTCTTTTGAGTTATTGCTACAACAGCCTCGGTTATTCCTATTACGTCTCTGTCATGGAATTTGAATTTCTCATGCTTTGAAGCATTTAATAGTGAATCTATAACTATGTCATCGAGTTTGTCTCCATATTTTATAATTGGTGTTCTAATCCCACGGACAACTGTTCCTACTGTTCTCATAGTTATTAATATAAATTTAATTAAAAACGTTTCTTGCAAACATAATTCCAGTAACTGCGGCACCCGTAACAGATCCAGAAACTCCTGCTCCATCTCCTGCTACGTATAGACCTTTTACAGATGTTTGAAGATCATTACCAGTTGCTACTACAGAAGATCTAAATTTAACTTCTGGGGCATAGAGTAGTGTTGACCCATTATTTATGCCTGGCATTACTTCGTCTAACTTCTCTAATGCCTCTTTCAAGTTTTGTACTATTCTGTACGGTAGCGCCATTGCTATATCTCCTGGGGTTACATCTTTAAATGATGGATATACAAAGGATTTGCTTAATCTGCTTAGTGTACTTCTTCTACCATATCTAAAATCCTCTAATGATTGTAATATTGGTTTCCCTCCTCCAATTGTGGAGGTTACTTCTGCTATTGATTTTGCATATGCTACAGAATTCTCAACTGGTTCTGTGAGTCTGACTTCGGAGAGAAGCGCGAAATTAGAATTCTTACTGTTGTGATCAGCATTGGAATATCCATTAACACATATATATCCATCATACATCTCCTTGGCTACAAAACCATTTGGACAGCTACAGAATGTTCTTACAATGTCATGGTATGTTTTTGTTCTTACCTTGTAGACTACTTCATACAAAGTATCCGCCTGCCTTTTCATAATTGGAGAGGGAAACTCTACTCGTACTCCTACTTCTACTTTGTCACATAGGTATTTGATACCGTATTTTTCTGCTATCTTTTGTAGCCATGTAGCCCCTACTCTTCCTGGGGCAAGGAGTACTTTTGGAGCATATATTCTTGTGCCATTTTTTGTGATTACTCCTTTTACCTCTTTGTCTTTGACTATTAGGTCAACAACCTGTGTGTTATCTAGTATCTCTACTCCTTTTTCAAGGAGATCCTTTTGAAATTTTAGCATTACATCATGTAGTCCATCAGATCCTACATGTCTTGTTTTCCTGATTATGAGGTCTAGGTCGTGTATTGTGGCTTCTTTTACTAATTCATCAAGTTGAGAACTTTCTTTGGGGAAATACTCTGTATTTACTCCATATTTTGTAAATATGGTATCAACGTAGTCTAGTATTTCTTGATATTGATGAGCATCTATGAGGTGAAATGCTTTTTCGTGAGAGAGTTTGGCTGTAAAGTGTAATTTACCATCGGAGAATGTTCCTGCGCCTCCTACTCCACACATTACTTCATTAGGTTTTCTTTTTTCTATTCTGTTTCCTGTATCTATTAAGGCGATTTCTCTTCTTTTTCGCGTTCGTAGGAGTTCATAACATGCAAACATTCCAGTAGGGCCCGCACCAACAACTAGTACATCGTATTTAGACATAGATTGGTTGTAGTTAGGTTACCTATCATTATTTCAAATGATGTAGGGTTTGGCAAGGGGGTCAATTATTCTCCCAAGGTGTATAATGAATTATATAATCTAATATATAGTTAAGTATTATGAGTTCAATGGACACAATGAGTGACCCAAAAGATCAACTTCTTCCTAGTGATGTAGAGAAAGTTTTAAACCAGAATGTAAATCTTGCGAATCTATTACCCGAAAGAGAGACTTTTTCTATTCAATTAGGCGGTGACTTAACAATATCTGAGGCGCGAAGTTTGGAATATCTTTCTGATCGTTATACAACAAATCCAGAAGCAAGTGGATTCCCTTTGTTTGGATACTTGACAAAAGAGAGTGAAAATCTCATCTTTATCATTTCAAGATATTCCAAAACAGAGAAGACAAACCAACCATTGGTTACTGTAACTAGATCTCGTAAGACAAACGAAACGAGTATTGAGCTCGCGAATCCTTTACGAGAGATGTGTGATAATCAAGTTACTGATTTTGCGACTATATTTGAGAAAGTTGGTGATCAACTAACAAAAGGTATGCTTCAAGATTCTAGAGATAAAAATTGTCCGAACAAGTTCCTGATACCAGGCACCAAGACATTTCCTGATGGAACGAGGATAAATATCTATAAATCTCTTGCTCTAAAAGATATACCTGATGATAAGACATTTGATTTACTTACGATTCATCCTCCTGTTAAATCTTCAGATGAATATATTGTTTTTATGAAAAATTTAGTAGAAATCTGTCGACAATATCCTGGTTCCTTTTTATATTTCTCTGCTCCATCGGGAAAGAATTTTGGTATTGGTGTAAATCGAGTACCTGAGGTGTGCTTCAGATTCCCAATGAATGAAAATGGTGTAAGGATGAAGCAAGAATTCGCAACATGGATTGTGAATGAACTGTAGTATGAGAATAGCAATTCTCTATGATAAAATCAAAGCGGGAAGAATTCATCACAGCTCTCTTTCCAAATAAATAGTGTGCAAATAAGATGGGAAAAAAGATTCAGAATAATTAGTAATCCTCTACCTCTTCGCTTTGCTCCTCAAGAGTTATTCTACCATCTCAATTTAATATTACTAATTTATTGGTAAAATAATAGCAAAGAAGCTAATAGAAATAATGAGAGAGGTAGAACTTAATGCGAGATCTTTTAATATGCGAGTTCATTAATTATCTTAACACCTATTGCTGTCATAGGTATCTTTTTGAATGGAGAAATATTACCAAGAACAACAACACCTATATTCTTTTCTTTATTAAATCCAATGTAACTATTATAACTGCCAGTGCCTCCATTATGCCAAATAATATTATCATTAGAATCTATCATCCATGCCATTCCTACCTCATTCATCTCAATATTCATCTTTTCATACAAATAGTTACTAGCATTTATATCTTTTAATTTATTATGTGTATTAGTGATATATTTTTTGTCTGTATCAAGTTGCAATTTAAGATATTTACTCATATCTTCGATATTGGAAATAATGGCACCCGCGGGGATATATCCATCATTCTCATCCCATCGCCAATAGTTATCTAAGTTGCCACTTTGTTTTGCAACAACTGTATTATTTAGATTTAATTCTTCTTTTATGTAATCATTCATTAAGGTTGTAAAATCTTTATCATACACTTCTTCTAAAACTAAACCGAGGACAGAAATTCCGAAGTTAGAATACAGAAACTTATAGTCTTTGTTTTCTAACTCTATATCCTTAATTTTATCAATTATTTTCTCTTTACTAATTCGAGAATAGTCATTCTCACCACTGAGCTTATTTATGAACATCTGTTTATCAAGGTAATATGATTTGTAACCAGATGTATGTGTAATTAATCTTTCTATTGTGGGGTAATATTTACCTTCTTCAAGATTTAGATATTTGTTAATG
>CAZNJV010000003.1:0-16834 GCA_964573565.1 uncultured Candidatus Saccharibacteria bacterium
AATCTGTTTGAGATTTGAATTTGATTGCAGTAACACCCATTGTATTCCTACCCATTGGTCTTACATCTGACTCTTTAAATCTTACAGATTTACCCTCTGCTGTAACAAGAAGAACTTCATCCTCTCCTGTGGTTGGTTTAACCCATGAGAGTTGATCGCCTGCGGCTAATTTAATTGCAGTTAATCCATTAGATCTGATCTTTGCAAACTCTGCTAACTCAGTCTTTTTGATAGTACCCTTATCTGTAATCATTAAGAAATACTGATATTTAATCTTCTCTCCATCTGAATTCTGGGTAGAAATTCCACCCTTTGGATCTCTTGTTAGTACAGATGTTACGATCTCATCTGGTTCTAACTGTATGAGATTCACCAATGGTAATCCCTTTGCAGTTCTTCCATATTCTGGAATCTCAAATATCCTCAGATTAAATACTTTACCCTTGTTAGAGAAAAGTAGAAGTTCATCATGTGTATTGCATAAGAAGGCATGCTCTATGAAGTCACCCTCTTTGGTATCTCCCCCATTTACGCCTTTCCCACCTCTCTTCTGTGCTTTGTATGTATCAGGTGGTAGTCGTTTAACGTATCCTGTGTGTGTAATTGTTACCAAAGTATCTTCTGAAGCCACCATATCCTCTTCTGATATTTCATCAATCTTGCCCTTGACTACCTTTGTTCTTCTGTCATCACCATGCTTGGTCTTAATCTCTTCTAAATCGGTATTGATAATCTCCAATATCTTTGATTGATCTCCAAGTATCTCATTGTATGTCTTGATATTTTCCTGCAATTCTTTGTATTCATTCTCTAACTTCATTCTCTCTAAGGCGGCTAATCTTCTTAACTGCATATCCAATATAGCTTGAGCTTGAACATCTGTGAATTTGAACTTGTCCATAAGATTGGTCTTTGCAGTTTCTTGAGTTTTGGAACCACGAATTGTTGCAATAACCTCATCCAAAAGATCCAACGCTTTTAGCAAGCCTTCCAATATATGTGCTCTGAATCGTGCGTCCGCTAAATCAAACTCATATCTTCTGATAGTGACTGTTAATCTGAACGAAAGGAATAGTTCCAAGATTCTCTTAATTGGTAATGTCTTTGGTTGCTGATCTACCAATGCAATCATATTTGCATTGAAGACTTTTTGCATTTCCGTATATTTGTATAGCTTGTTCAATACAGCTTTTGGTTGTGCGTCCTTTTTAAGAACAATGACGACTCTTAACCCCTCTCTGTTTGATTCATCTCTAATATCTGCAATGCCTTCGAGCTTTTTCTCTTTAACAAGATCTGCAATCTTTTCAATCATATGTGCCTTGTTAACTTGGAATGGTATCTCGGTTATGACAATGTTGTATCTCCCCTGCTTGCCTTCAACGATTGAAGCTTTGGCTCTTTGGAGAATTCTTCCTCTACCGGTTGCGTATGCATTTAAGATCTCATTCTGGTCATATATTGTTCCTCCTGTTGGGAAGTCTGGCCCTGGTATGATCTCTATCAAATCCGAAGGTGTAATGTCTGATTTAAATTCTGGGTACAACACATTGTTCTCCGTTGCGATTTTTTCTTTCAGTGCCTTCATCGCATTATGATAGTCAAGATCGTTTGTATCTACATAGTTCTCTAGATAATCTTCAGGCTTAGAATTCAATGTCTGTGGTATGAGTTCTTTCGCCTCCTTGGACTTTCTTAAATCATTGTATACGGCATTTCCTTCCCACTTGTTCCCAAGTTTAATCATCTCCTGAAGTGCAGTTACGAGCTCCTTGAGATTGTGAGGAGGTATCTTGGTAGCCATACCTACAGCGATACCATCACCACCATTAGCTAGTACATTGGGGAATGCAGCTGGTAATACAGTTGGCTCTAATCTAGTGCCATCATAGTTTGGTACAAATGTTACTGTCCCCTTGTTCAAATCTCTTAGTAACTCCATAGTCATCTTTCCCATTCTTGCCTCTGTGTATCTCATTGCAGCTGCGCCATCACCATCTATGGAACCAAAGTTTCCTTGGCCATCTACTAATTGATATCTTGTAGAGAAGTCTTGTGCTAATTTAACAAGAGTTGGATATATGACAACCTCTCCGTGTGGATGGTAGTTACCTGAGGTATCACCTGCGATCTTTGCACATTTTCTGTAATGGGCACTTGGTGTTAGAGCCAAGTCGTTCATTGCGACTAGGATTCTTCTTTGTGAAGGTTTCAATCCATCTTTTACCTCTGGTAATGCACGGGATACAATAACGGACATTGAGTAGTCTATATAGTTAGACTTCATCTCATCTACAATGGATCTCTCTGCAATTTCTCCTGGTTTAAAGGATAGGTTGAAATCTATATCACCATTCTCCTCTTGTACAGATTCTGGTTGTGTTGTCTCTTCAATTTTTGTTTTTAATTCTTCGTCTGGCATGAGTTGTTTTTATAATGCATTTCTAAGTTTAGACTCAACATTTGCTTTGCAAACTTGGGGATCTAAGACCAACTCCTGTAATTTAGAAAATGTTCCAGCCTCAACATCAAAAAGGGTCCTTTTTTTAGCTCCTTCTTCCATTATACTAAGGCGTAAGTCCCCAAGTTGTTTATTTTTCGAATCTAAAATATGCGCGGCTAGAGTATCTTTTTGCACAGGGTCTATATCTTCCAGGAAAATTCCTAATCCGTCATTACGTGTAGCATCCATCATCTCATAAAGTAGTGCATTTTCATCTTCTGCAAGCACACCCAAGATGGAACCCGTATTCTTTGTTAATTCAGACGCAAGTTGTTGATTTAGAAGTTCATTGTACTCTGGTGTTGATTCTGTATTGATTCCGAATTCGTTTCCTAAGTTACTCATGAGAATGTATATATAAAATTTAAATATCTAAATTGGCTTTAGTCGCATAAGTCTGTATAAATCTTCTTCTAGGAGGAACCTCATTACCCATCAGCATCTCAAAAGTCTTTTCTGCATCCTCCGCATCTTCAATATGTACTCTCTTTAATACTCTCCTCTGTGGATCCATAGTGGTCTCCCACAACTGATCAGGATTCATCTCTCCCAAACCTTTGAATCTATTTGCTACTGGAACTTTACCTTCCTTCTTCGCTTCCTTCACAAAATCATCTTTCTCATTATCACTTAAGAAGTAATATTTCTTCTTCCCAATCTCTACCTTATGTAAAGGAGGTTGTGCCACGTACACGTATCCACCCTCTATCAAAGGTCTAAAGAATCTAAATAGCAATGTTAATACCAAGTCCGTAATATGCAAGCCATCAACATCTGCATCACTCATGATGATGATCTTGTGATATCTCAATTTTTTTACATCTAAAGTATCACCAATACCAACACCCAATGCTGTAGTCACGTTATTAAACTCTTCGTTCGTTAAAACTCTATCGACTCTGTATTTATGTGTATTCATAATCTTACCTCTTAAAGGAAGAATAGCTTGAATATGTCTATCCCTACCCTGCTTAGCTGACCCGCCTGCAGAATCTCCCTCAACGATGAACAATTCACTCTCCGAAGGATCTTTACTGCTACAATCCGCTAATTTACCTGGTAATGTTGTTGTTTCTAATGCACTCTTCCTAATAACAGCATCTCTTGCAGCTTTTGCTGCAGCTTTAGCTTTGTTAGAAAGCACTGCTTTACCAATGATGGATTTTGCTTCCTGTGGGTGCTCATCTAAATATGTAAGCAATTCATCTCTTACAACTTTTGCAACTACACTCTTTACCTCTGGATTATTTAGCTTAATCTTCGTTTGTCCTTCAAACTGAGGATCAGGGACCTTCACAGAAATAACAGCGGTTAATCCTTCTCTTACATCATCTCCACTTAAACCGGTATTCAAACCTTTAAGTAGATCAGATTTCTGAGCATAGGCATTTAATGCACTTGTTAAAGCTGTTCTAAAACCTACTAAATGTGTTCCACCCTCTGGGTTTGTAATATTGTTGGTATAGCATCTGACATCTTCTTCTAATCCATCTGTGTACTGCATCGCAACTTCAACGACGATTCCGTTCTCTGTCTTGTTCATGTAGAAAGGCTCACCACCGATTGGTTTCTCATCTACTACCAAGAACTGTACATATGATTTAATACCGTCTTCGAAATATACATCATAGTTCTTAGACTTTTCCCCTCGAGCATCAATAATGGAGATTCTCAATCCTGCAGTTAAGTATGCATGTTGCCTACAACTCTTAACTATCGTATGAAAATCAAATTCTACAGTATCAAAAATCTCTTTATCAGGTTTGAAAGTATGTTCTGTGCCTGTTTCATTAGATTCTCCAATCTGTTTAACAGGAACAACCGGTACACCTCTTTCATATCTCTGTTGGAATATACCACCCTCTCTTCGAACAGTTGTGACCATCCATTCAGAAAGTGCGTTGGTACACTTCATACCAACACCATGTAGACCACCCGATACTTTGTAAGCACCAGAATCGAATTTACCTCCAGCATGGAGATTAGTCATAACAGTTTCAAGAGTAGAGACCTTTGTTTCAGGATGAATTGCTACTGGAATACCACGTGCATTATCTTTTACAGTTAAAGAACCATCCTTGTTAAATGTAACCCATATATGTGAACAGTATCCTGCGATAGCTTCATCAACGGAGTTATCTAAAATCTCAGTAAAAATATGGTGAAGACCGAATTTGTCGGTAGAACCGATGTACATTGCTGGCCTTTTTCTTACAGCTTCTAACCCTTTTAATACTTGAATATTTGATGCTCCGTACTCTTCCTTCTTGACCATTAACTTGATCTTTGCAATTTAAATTTACTGGTTCAAAATACCCTATATTTTACCCTTTATGGGTGAAAATGTGAAGCATTTAGAGATATAACTAATGCCTCTAATACAAGCCTTTTGTTACAATTACTATTTATTTTCTCCCTTGTATCTTGTATCTCTTTTAAACGCTCTGATATTACTCTAGAGCTATTAATATTATCATTTTTTATTTCCTTTTCAAGCTCTATTTTCATATATGCTTCCAGGGATACCAAAAGATCTAAACATGGTTGCTTCTCTTTGGATATGGTTTCAATGAGATTAAATTGCTCAACCAGATCCATACTAAAGATTTCAGGCTTTTCTATGGAGGTATTCTGTTGTATTTCCTGTTGTATGTATATCGGTTTTGATCTGGAATATATCGTTGGTAACACATTCTTCTCGTTATCTACACAAAGAATGTATATGGTGTTGTCGTTGCTCTCTTCTAATGTTTTTAGCAAGGAGTTCTGTGCCTGTGTGGTTAGTTTTTCGGCTTCATATATGATTGCGATCTGCTTTTCTCCTCCAAATGGTTTGTATATCATCTCTTTGACAAAATCTTTTACGTCTTCAATTCCTATGCTGTTTTCTTCTTTTCTATCAAGAATATGTATGTCAGGGGTTTCTTGTATCTCGGTAATATCCTTTTCTAATATCCCAGAAAGAAATGGTTTAAGATATTCGCTTTGTGTTTGATGATCCTTACTGATCAGAAGGTATGTCATAGCCTATTCTACCACATATCCGGGGCAGCCCTAGGTCTACCCCCAACTTTAACCTCTCTTGTTTATTGACTCCCCTCCTCTATTATCATAAACTGATAAAAGAATTACATAATCGAATATAGCTGCCCAAAATGGTTACAGGAAGTTCACTCCTAAAATATTTCCAAAGCAAAGGAATCATAAGTGAGGATGATGCTAGAAAAGTCTTAGTCGAACGTAGCCGTAGTCAAAAAAGTGAGGAAGTCATAATTAGGGAAATGGTTTTGGCAAATGAAGAACAGATAGCACAAGCCAAAGCAGAGATCTTTGGAATACCATATGTTGATCTAAAGACTATAACCATCCAGGAAAGTATCATTGCAGAGGTTAGTGTTGATGCTTTGCAAAAATATAGAGCAGTACCATTCGAGAGAGGTCAGGATTTCGTAAAGATTGCGATGCAGGATCCATTTGATATCCAAGCGACTCAAGCATTACAAAGAAAATATCCTGCAGGAACAAGAATACAGGTGTATATTACTACCCCTGATAGTATCGGATACATATTGGATCGAAGAGTTGGTGAGACAATGAGTACAGAGGTTACTGCGGCGTTGGAAGATGTTGAAATGCCAGTAACAGAAATCAATGAAGATCCAAATATTCTAGCAAGTGGTGATTTAGCAACGGCCCCTATCGCAAGAATTGTAAATGCAATACTTCAATATGCAGCAATATCGAAAGCATCAGATATCCATATTGAGCCAATGGAAAAGAAAACAAGGGTAAGATTCAGAATAAATGGTGTTATGACAGAACGATTGACCCTTCCCCCTACCCTCAATCCAGCGGTTGTATCTAGGGTCAAGATTCTTTCCAACTTGAAGATTGATGAGAAGCGTATTCCACAAGATGGTAGATTCCCAATCAAAGTTAATGGAGTAAAGATAGACTTGCGTGTTTCTACTATGCCAACAATATATGGAGAGAAGGTTGTTATGCGTTTACTAGAATCGGATACAGCGGGTATTACATTGGAGGCTACTGGACTTCGAGGACATGCGTACAAATTATTCTTAGATGGCCTCTCTGTAACTAACGGTATTGTTTTGGTTACTGGTCCTACAGGAAGTGGTAAAACCCGTACATTGGCATGTTCCTTAATGAAGGTTAATGATTCGAAGGTGAATATCATCTCACTCGAAAACCCAGTAGAAATCCGTGTTCCAGGAGTCACTCAGGTACAGATCAATCCAGATGCAGGACTTACATTTGCTACTGGTTTGAGATCTGTCTTGCGACAAGACCCTGATATCGTTATGGTCGGTGAAATCCGTGACCAAGAAACTGCGCAGTTGGCTGTACAAGCTTCACTCACAGGGCACTTGGTGCTCTCTACTCTGCATACAAACAGTGCTGCTGCCGCTATCCCAAGACTCCTAGATATGGGTATTGAACCATATCTTCTCTCTTCTACCATACGTACAATAGCGGCACAAAGACTCCCTCGAAAAGTATGTGAGCATTGTATCGAAGCATATCAAGCAACTCCTGAATTGGTAAAGAATATACAAGATGAACTAAGTAGTATTCCAAACTTTGATATTGTGCAGTATCTAACGAGATTGGCAGCATCAAGTAGCAGTACGGAAGAATTCAATTTTGTAAAAAGACCTGCCGTATTTAGACCTCCTGAAATGGGACCAGATGGGCAACCCGTCTTCTATCTATACAGAGGGAAAGGTTGCGACAAATGTGGCGGTACGGGATATTCAGGAAGAATAGGTATCTTCGAAGTTTTGGATGTAAATGACAAGATCAACAGAATAATGATGCAAACTGTTACTGACAAAGATATTGAAAAAGTAGCACAAGAGCAAGGAATGCTTACCATGACTGAAGATGGATACCTAAAGGCACTCGAGGGTATTACAACTATAGAGGAAGTGTTAAGAGTGTCAAAAGAGTAAATTTTTGATATAACATATACAGTATGGATAACAATACTGCCCCAGTACAAGATAATAGCGTGAAATTTGGATATACAAATATCCCGAGCCCGAGTGCTTCCTCCACACCTACTAACCCAAATGATGACATTGCCCAATTGGCACAGAAGATTGATGAGATAAATAATGGTGAGAAGTCATATGTGGCTCAACCTACACCACTTCCCAATTTAGAAGAAAAGATCCCTACAGTAGATGCCGGTATGATCACAGATGCTCCTGCCCCTATTCCATCTTCGACTATGACTTCAAGTTCTTTGGGAAGATCCGCAGGTAGTTTGGAAGAGATTATGCCTGATTTTAAAAAACCAAAGGCTATGGAGAGGGCACCAAAAGAGAGCAATCTTGCGGCACCTGTAAAAGTGAACGATGAATCCGACACTTTGAAAGACGGAATGTCCAATACTAGTACTACTAACAATTACTCAGTGAATGGAACAAATGATAGCAAGTATCGAATGGAAGATCTTTTAAGTCTTACCATAAACAGGAACGCATCTGACTTGCATATTGCTGCAGGTTATCCTCCTATTATTAGAATAGATGGAGAATTAGAAGAGGTTGGTGACAGAATTCTTAATCCTGAAGACGCAGAGGAGTTAATATTCTCCGTGCTAAATGATGAAAAGAAAGAGCTTCTGGAAGTTAATAGAGAGATAGATTTTGCATATACCTACCAGGGAGCTATTAATGCACGTTTTAGAGTCAATGCTTTCTATTCTATGAAAAATCTCTGCGCGGCATTAAGGTTGATCCCATCTAGAATAAGGACAATAGAAGAATTGATGTTACCTCAAATGTATCATCAATTTGCGAAATTAAAACAAGGCTTAGTATTAGTAACAGGACCTACTGGCCATGGAAAAAGTACAACCTTGGCAAGTATTCTTGAAGATATAAATAGAACTAGATTCTGTCACTTGGTAACAATTGAGGACCCTATTGAATACGTCTTCGAAGGCAAAAAGGCACTCATAGACCAAAGAGAGATGAATGACGATACACATTCTTGGGAGATTGCATTGAGAAGTGCTTTAAGACAAGATCCAGATGTTTTGCTTGTAGGAGAGATGAGAGACTACGAAACCATCTCTGCTACTATCACCCTCGCGGAAACGGGTCACTTAGTATTTGCTACATTGCATACCAATAGTGCGTCTCAGACGATTGATCGTGTGATTGATGTATTTCCAGAAAATCAGCAACCTCAGGTAAGAGCTCAATTAGCAAATATTCTAGAAGCGGTTGTCGCCCAGAGGCTTATCCCACTAGACAAAGGTGGAAGAAGAGCTGTGTCAGAAATCATGCTTAAGAACTCTGCAGTGGGAAACCTTATTAGAGAAGGTAAAACGAATCAGATAGATAATGTTATCAGGACAAGTTCTGATATCGGTATGGTATCTTTAGAGAAAGCTTTGGTAAACTTAGTAAGAGAAGGCGTTATTTCTGTACAGAAGGCACAGGAATATGCTGTATTCCCAGAGGAAGTTTTAAGATTATTAAAGAGTTAATATGAAGAAATTTAAATATTCTGCAAGAGATCAACAAGGCAAAATCGTTTCTGGAAGCTTGGAAGCGAAAGACTACGATTCAGTAGCAGATATTCTTCATGATAGAGGCTTGATAGTTGTATCTGTCAAAGAAGCGATGGGTTTGAATCTCGAGAGATTAGCTGAGATAAATATTGGTGGCGTACCAATGAAAGAGAAAGTCGTGTTTATGAGACAGATGGCAACCATGGTTGGTGCTGGTCTCCCACTTTCTAGATCTCTGGAGATCATGACTCAACAAACAGAAAACCCAATGTTTAGAAGAGTGTTGAAAGATGTTTTGCTATCTGTGCAATCAGGAAAATCTCTCTCTGATTCCTTCAGAGATCAGGAGGAGATATTTGATGAAGTTACGCTCAACCTCATAGAAGCTGGTGAAGAAAGTGGTAATTTAGAAACCATATTAGAAAGACTTGCTACTGAGCTTGAAGAGAAGAATAGCTTGGGCAGAAAGCTTAAATCCGCCATGATTTACCCTACCATTATATTGGTGGTTATTATTGCAGTTGTAGTCTTAATGATGATTGTCTTGATCCCATCAATGGCGACAATATACAGTGATTTTGATGCAGAATTACCAGCAGTTACCAAAATTCTAATGAGTATGAGTGATTTCTTTGTGCACTACTGGTGGGCTATATTAGTAGTGTTGGCGGTTTTGATAATTGGAGGAAAATTCTACCTCGATTCAGACAAAGGAAAGAGAAGCTTTGATAAAATAGTACTAAAGATCCCTGTCGTAGGAATGATCATAACCAAGATGCAGTTGGCACAATTCACAAGAGTCTTGGCATTACTTCTGGGTAGTGGATTATCAATTATTAAAGCCTTGGAACTAACGGGTGCGTCTCTTAGTAACTCCATGTTTAGAGATACTGTGGCAGAAGCAAAGGCTGAAGTAGAAAAAGGTGGTGCCTTGGCTATCCCAATTGCGAGAAGTGAGTACTTCCCTCTTCTTGTCAGCAGTATGATTGCAGTTGGAGAAGAGACTGGAGAAATCGATGCGGTATTGACTAAAGTTTCCCAGTATTACAAAGAAGAGGTGGATGTTGCCACCACAAATATGTCATCTGTCTTAGAACCCATATTCCTTATAATCATGGGTCTTGCAATAGGATTTATAGCTTTAGGAGTATATATGCCAATGTTCCAACTTTCTTCAGCAATCGGCTAAAAAGGAGTCATTGACAAGGTATCTAAAGTTATGTAATCTTTATTTAGTTAAATTAAAACTGTCTGTTACAAACATGAGAAAGACTCTCTATGAGGCATTCACATTAGTAGAAATGCTTATCGTTATGGGTATCCTTATTATCTTGATGGCTGTTGGTATTACTGCGGGAAGGTTTGCTATCAATAGAGCGAATGATGTCGCACATCAGAATGCTGCAGATCAGATCTATACAGCATTGCAAGCATATTACACAGATAACAGAGAGTTCCCTAATGGAACACCTGCCTTTACTGCAAGTACATTGATCGGAACTTCTAGTACATCTCCTCTTTGGGATTACTTAGATCAGGGCTCATTTGATGGAGGAACTGATGCAACATATGTCTACGTCGTTGGAAATAATGATCAGTCTACATTGGTATGTGTCTCTTTGGGTGGTGTAGAAGATGAAAAGAACAGAGGTTACTACTGTACAGGTAATGGTTTCAATGACTCTGCTTTGACAGTAGGTACCGGTACTGGATCTGATATAACTGCGAAGTCTATTGAATATTCTACAGTAACAGGTGCATATACAATTGTTGATGCATTGGCAAGTGGTGCTACAGCAGCTGACTGGGTAAGTTCAGATTGGCAGTAATTGTAGGCTTTCTTAGCAATTAGAACCCCTCGAAAGAGGGGTTTTTTATTTCTTCAGACAGTATATAATGGTTGTATGATTCTGATGTATATATTCTTTTTTATCTTGGGTACAGTACTTGCTAGCTTCATTAATGCTACCCTCTACCGGATAGATAATGAGTATAAATATCCAGAGATATTGATCAAAGGTTCTCATTGTGAGAAATGCAAACATCCCCTATCATGGATTGATTTAATACCAGTATTGGGATTCATTATTAACAAGGGACGATGCAAATACTGTAAAACTCCAGTCAATATCTATTACCCGATCTCTGAGTTCCTCCTTGGCTTGTCATTCTTAGCCGTATACGCCTACTCTCTTCCAGCATATATATATGTGATAATCATTTTTCTCTTCATCCTTTGTTTCTTTGATGTGAAAGAGATGGCTATACCTCAGAATGTCACAAATGTTTTCCTTGCATTCTGTGTGGTAATCTTCATATTCAACTTCCAGTTATCAAATATATATATTCCATTAGCAATAGCCCTCTCTTTTTTCCTACTTAATCTGGTTAAGAAATCATTTGGAATTGGAGATATTCTTGTTATCCTAGGATTGGGGATTTTAATTTCCTGGAAACAAGCAATTGTATTTTTCTGGTTATCAATCGCTATCGCACTTCTCTACTCTCTCGGATATATTGCTCTTACAAATACAGAGTTAAAGAGAGCAAAAATCCCAATGGTTCCATTCCTTTCAATCGCGTATCTGCTATCATTAATGTACGGTGATACCATATTCTGGTATATTATTAAATTGCTCCAATTATAGAAAAAACAAACATGCCCAAGAGATACAAAGCTTTTACACTTGTAGAAATGCTCATAGTTATGGGAATCCTCATTGTTCTCTTGGCCGTAGGTGTGTTGGTTGGAAGATATGCCATACAAAAAGCACAAGATGTTAAACACAAGGATGCCGTAAGAAATCTCTACTCGGCCCTAATTAAATACAAGAATGTCAATGGGAAATATCCAGGAATTGGTAACTGTACAGGATGTATACAAAGAGAGTTCTTTGCCTATTCTCTTGGATACAACGGTACTGAGAACAACTACATCCTAAAAGAATATGCAGATGAAGATGGAATTTTTGATGGAGGAGCAGATGCGACCTACTACTATGATGTAGATGATATAGATCAACAGTTTGTGGTGGTCTGTGTGTCTTTGGGAGGCATAGACGATGAATTTGAAAGAGGTTTTTACTGTGCCGGAGATGGAATTGGTGTATTACCAGAAATAACTCCAGTTACAGATAGCGAAATAGGATCGCAAGCAAGTGGAGACCCACTCTCTGTAATTGTTAAGAGTATGGATAACTCAGATTGGCATCAAAAGGATGGCTTCTCGCTGAATGATTGATACAATCTCCTTTCTATGCTAAATTTAAGAGTTGAATTAATGACTTACTGCCTTGTCGTTTAGATTAAAATCCAACAAATATCCTGCGTATACCCTAATGGAGCTTCTAATTGTCTTGGGTATTTTTGCAGTAATGGCCGGTATGACGTTTTCATCGTTTAGTGGATTACAGAACACGGTAAAAATGAATGAATACGTGTTGACCTTAGAGCAAGATATTAGGTCTGTACAAAGAGCTGCAATGCTTCTAGAAAGAAGCTCAAATGAAAAATGGATATATGGATTAGGGATAGACTTTGGAAGCATGAGTGATGATGGAAAATATACAGTATTCAAATGGTGCTCGCCATTCTCTGATTATGGGAATATCGCGACGAGATCCGCTTTACCAGGATATGATCCCAATCAGGACCTGGGGACTGTACTTGTAGGTAATGGCGGCGATTTAAATGCATATATGAATGTATCTGGAGGAATTACCAACAGCAGTATCTGCAATCTCTCAGCATTTTCCTCCTCTCTTCGTACTTTAAGTGGATACTCACAGGTCTCCTCTACTCCGAAATCGAACATTTCAATATCGCCAATAGACAACAATAATAACCCGCGTTACGTTATCTTTGAATCTGTTTCGGGAAGAGCGTTCTTTTATGATACTAATGGAGTATTACTGAATTTCGATGCATCGGGGAAATTAAAAGATGACCCAGAATCCTTTGTTATAACGATCCAGCCATTAAGCAATGTAAATACACGAATCATATCCATAGGAAATCTCTCAGGTAAAATTAGTACCCAAAGTGTAAAATGAAAATCTCGTTAAATGGAAAATATGAAGGAATGGGTTTTGTGGAAGCATTAATATCCATAATGGTTGTAGGAGCATCATCTGTTGTACTTATGCAGATCGCATCTCAAACGCTTCAAGAGATGATGCAAAATGAAGTGATTGATACCATGACACAGTATGCAGTTGAAGGAGGAGTAATGGTTCAAGATTTAGCAACTCAGGAAAAGATATCTGGAACAGATGTATTCCCAAATGCAGAAGGATGCTATGCAATGGATGTAACGGATGGTGTGTATTCTTTTAGAAAGGATCAAACAGACCAATACGTGTCATATGATTTAGTTAGAGACAGAGAAACATACAAAACAGAGACTGCGATAACTGCAGATGATAATTTTTTTAGGATAGTATGTATAAACAGTTATGTTGGAGATGGCCAATTTGCTGTAGTAAAAGTTGTTGTTGGACAATCTAAGGTTGGAGATGGAACAATCACTAAGAAAAATATGGTTAAAGACTATTCTTACTTTACGGTTGCAACGCTATGATGAAGAAGCTATTAAAAAAATATGAGGCTTACAGTTTGGTAGAGATGTTAATCACCATCGTTATAATTGGTATTGTCATGCTCATCGCTTCTGTTACCCTTACTACACTCATTAAAATATCTACCGTCTCAAGCAACAAAACAAGGGTTAGAACAGAAAGCGAATTCGTCTTAGAACTTGTACGAAGAACTGTCCGAAATTCTAATCCTTCGGATGTGTATATATATAACTCCTCAACGGCTAGAAAATATGATCCAGAAGGAAATACGGTTGTAGATGAATTGGGAGCAAATCTTCCTGCTATCTATGTTAGTTCGCTTGGAGAAAATCAGGTGGGAAATGAAATACATTTTAGACCATATGGCTATGAAAGTTGGGTTTGTATAGCATTCTTTACATCCTCCACAAACCCTGAAATGGGCTATATCATCAAAACAACAGCAAGTGATTTAACAGGACAACACCAAAATTGCTTCACAAATGGATATACTGGATATTTAATACCATTGAACTCTGAGATTGTAGATATTGATAATTTCCAGATTGCCTACACTATTTTAGATGATTCCAACTACATGATACGGTTTGATATAGATGCAGAGCCTACTGAATGGTATCTTAGTTTCGGTGCACCAGTAAGAAAAGAGGTGCATAGGCAGGCAGTTGTCTCTACAGAAGGAATTGTTTGGTAAATAGCTCTTTGAGGTACTTAACATATACAGGAAATTTTAGCTATACTGTATAGGTATCATTCTAATTTATTACTTTATACATTATGTCAAAGACAGTTTTAATAGTGGAAGATGATAAGCAATTACTCGATTCTTACAAAGAGTTGGTTGAAAATGCTGGCTTTACATGTCTAACCGCCAATGATGGCTATCATGGTTTGGATCTGATGGCACAGCAAAGTGGAATGATTGGACTTGTGCTTTTGGATTTAATGATGCCGGGTGTCGATGGACTTGAAGTGTTAAGAGCTGTTAAAGCTTCTCCAGACAAATATGGCGAAATGCCTGTGGTTGTCTTAACAAATATGACCAGTGATGCCGTTATCAAAGAAGCCTTTGATCTAGGAGCATCTTCATACTTGGTAAAAACAGATATTAACTACGAAGGCTTGATAAAAGAATTAAATAAATATCTAGGAGAATAGCTTTGTTGTCGTATCTCTTTTTTGGTAATATATATAAACTTTAACTTAATAAACTGCTCAAAATGGCGAAACTGTCCGACCATGTAGGTATAGACTTTGGGACTCACTCCGTAAAGGCAGTTGAGTTAAGGGATATTGCCTCTGAGAGTCCTGCATTAGTAAATTTAGGATCTCAAATTACTCCAAAAGGTGTTATAAATAGTGAAGATAAAGCAGATCAAACGAAGCTGGCTGATGTTCTCAAAAAAATGTATGATGCTTCGAAGATTAGGAATAAGTCTGTGGTTATGGCATTACCAGAATTTTCCGTGTTCACAAGATTTTTAGAATTCCCCGGTGTAAAGCAAGAAGAACTAAAAGATGCAGTATACTTTGAAGCCAAACAGTACATCCCTATGCCTCTTAATGAGGTTCAGTTGAGCTACATAACTATTGGTTTTAATGAGACTAAGAATGCCCCTAGAGTGCTTTTGGTAGCAGCTCCCAAGAAGATCATAGATATCTATATAAATATCGCAACAGGTGCGGGATTAGAGCTTTCAGCTATAGAGACAGAATCTGTGGCAATGGGAAGAGCAATGTATCGTGCCACGAAGAAAAAGGATTTAGTAATGTTGGACTTTGGTGCTAACAGTACTGATATGAGTATACTTTCTGAAGGATATTTGGTTTTCTCTCAGAGTATTGCCATCGGTTCTGACTCATTGACTCAATCTATCGTTAACAAGTTTAATTTTGAATATTCTAGAGCAGAAGAATTTAAGCGTAACTATGGAGTAGTAGGAAATGTATTGGATGGGAAAATATACAATGTCGTCTCCCCTATCATTGAGTCGATACTTGTCGAGGTCAGAAGAGGTATTGAGTTCTACAAGAACAAGACATTAGCTGCAGCACCTATGGATTATCTATTAAACGGTGATGGTGCTCTCTTACCAGGACTGATGGAGTATGTTGCGAAGAGCTTGGGTGTGAATGTCACAATTGCAAATCCTTGGAACGGCATAAATGTAGATAATAAATTTAGAGATATTATTGCAAAAAGTGGCCCATCCTACTCTGTTGCAATAGGCTTAGCACTAAAAGATGAATAAACCAATAGAAGTTGAACAAAAGAAGATAGAAAAGCCTGTTGAGAAGAAAGTCGAAGCACCAAAACAAGCAGCCCCAGTTGAACCTAAAGCTCCTGTTGCAGAAAATATCGTTGCCGATGATGGTATCAACCTAATACCTACTCTTTCTAAGGAGGAGGTTGCAGTTGTTGAGAAGAAGAAAAAATTGAATATAGGTTCTATTGTCAGTCTATTAATTCTTGTTGTTGTTTCTATTCTTATCGTAGGTTTCAACATCGTCTCTAAGATGGTTCTTAATACAGAAAAAGCAAAACTTGCTTCCTATGAATCTCAGGTAAACAAAATGACACAAAAGATCATATCAAGTAATGCAATCTCTGAAAGAATTAAGCTGTATCAGGATATCTTGGGAGAAACATACTCTCCCAAAGGAGTTGTGGACTATATCAATGCATTGGCAACCAAGAGCGGTTCTGCAAACGTTAGCAAATTTTCGTTGAGTAATGATTTAACGTTTTCGATAGAAGGAGAAGCCAATGATTTAGAAGATGTTTCTAAGTTCTGGTATATCTTAAGCAGCGATCCAAAGGTAGAAACTGTTACACTCCAATCTGTGGGAAATAATGTTAATTCAATGAGATTCTCATTCAAAGGTAAATTCATAATTGAAGAATTTTTAAGTTCTGCACAATAACAAAATGGCCATTATTAACAACACATCAAAAACAAAGAAAGAGATAGAGGCAATAAGTGAGAAAATGAATAAGACGAAACTCAAGGTTTCTGATGTAATCATTCCAATTCTTGTACTAGGTGTCTTAGCATTACTCGGAGTTTTTGTTTTTGTACCTATGATTAAATCCGCGATGTCCTTTCAGTCTGAGCATGCAGAAGTTGTTGCCAAAGAGAAGAAATTAAAAGATCTAGAAACTGTTCTTAACGGAATGGATGAGGGAACTTTGCAGATAGATTTAGT
>CAZNJV010000003.1:16934-25166 GCA_964573565.1 uncultured Candidatus Saccharibacteria bacterium
TCAAGCACAACGGTTGATCTATACTCTGATTTCGAGCCATACACACAATACCCGGAGATAGTCTCAACGTTTGAAAATAAAGCTTCTCAGTTGAATTAGATTTCGTCGTAAAGCATGCTCTCGTTGCTCTCAGACTGTTGTGTATCTTCACCTTTATTGTCAGTAGAAGATGATTCTCTATGTCCAGCCTTATCGTCTTTAATAAGAACCTTTACACGTTTATCATTTCGAATGGCATGAATAGTAACGAGGTCTCTGATAGCATTGATAGTTCTACCCTTTCTTCCGATGACAACACCTTTGTCATCCTCTGCGACGTCGATGGTCAAGATTGTAAGCCCAGGAAAATCTACACTTTCCTTCTCATCTATACTTACACTCTCTGGGTGATTTACTATCGATTTAACAACATGTTCTAGTAGCTCTTTCATCTCTGAATTCAAAATAATTAAATTACTTTGAATATTATACAACTATTTCTCTTCTTTTGTCTTCTTCTCGGTATTAGGCTTGTGAGATCCTCTTTTGAGGCCCTTCATTAGCCCTAGCTTTACGAGATACTGAGCAATGGTATCAGTAGGCTGTGCTCCATTTTTAAGCCACTTAGCAGCTTCTTCCTTGTTGATATCAAATGTTGTTGGATGATTTCTAGGATTGTAATAACCTATCTCTGCGATAGCTCTACCATCTCTAGGTTGATTATCCTGCATAACCACAATCTTGTAATGTGGATCGCCTCTTCTTCCGGTTCTTTTAAGTCTTATTTTTAACATAACGAGAATTCTATCAGATGAAATACATTAATTCAAGGATTTTCCTTGATTATTTATGGTTTCTACAGCCATTTTAGCAGCTTCTTCTTCAGCTTTCTGTTTGCTTGAACCTAATCCTCTCCCCATTTCCTTCTGATTAACCTTTAATACTACGGTAAATGTCTTGTCATGATCTGGTCCCTCTTCTTTTACTACCTCGTATAGTGGTGTAACTTTGAATTGTGCCTGGATGATCTCTTGGGCTTGGGTTTTGGGATCTATGAAGAGATTCTTCTCGACAATATTGGATACTTTATGTAGTAATGTCTTGTTAAGATATTCAATACACACCTCAAAACCTTGGTCCAGGTAGATTGCTCCCAAAACAGCCTCAAATGTGTTAGCCAATAGATAGTCTTTGTCTTTCCCACCTGAATCTTCTTCTCCCTTAGACATCTTTAAATATTGACCAAAACCTAGAGCTCTAGATTCTTCAGCTAAGCTTTCTGTCCTAACGACTGCAGCTCTAATATTTGTAAGTTCTCCTTCTGGCTTCTCAGGGTAATTATTAAAAAGATATGTAGAGATTATCAATTCTAAGACTGCGTCTCCCAAAAATTCTAATCTTTCGTTATTCTCGATTCCATCACCTCGATGTTCATTTAGATATGATCTGTGTGTGAATGCCTTGTCTAACAAAGCTTCGTTTTTGAACTTTATCCCTAATTTTGTTTCTAATTCACTGTAATTATTCATCTTTCTTTGCTTCTTCATATATTGCTCCTAATACTCCATTCACAAATTTGCCACTTGTCTCACCACCAAAATCTTTTGCTATCTCTATGGCTTCATCAATTGCGACCTTTGGAGGTGTAACTTTTCCGATAAATCCTTCGAATATGGCCATTCTAAGAATTTGTAAATCGACCAATTTCATCTGAGAGATTGGCCACTGTGGTGCATATCTAGTGATTAAACCATCGATCTCCTCTTGCTTGCTAGGAACTCCCTCTACAATATTATTTAGCAATTCTGCATTGAATTCCTCAATCTCATCTAAATCAGCCAACTCATTCAAAGGAAGTTCTTCTACTACTGGACTTTGTTGATTGAAATAATTAGCAAAAAGCCTTTGCAATGCTATTATTCTTGCTAAATGCCTTGGGTCAGATGCTCTCTTCATATACTATTCTGTCTTCTTAGTTTCTTTCTTAGCTTTGTAGTATCCACAGTATGAACATGCGAAGTGCTCTCGCTTTACATTTCCACACTTTGGACATTTGGACATACCTGTAACTTTCAAAGCATTATGTGCTCTTCTGTCACCTCTTCTGCTTCTAGAAATTTTTCTTTTTGGAAGGGCTCCCATGTCTTTAAAATATTTATATTATCAATGTTGGATTATATTCGATATATTACTCTTTTTCAACTAGATTATCCAACTCTCTTTTATAGTGACCTCTGCTCCTGATTTGAGGTTCCCTTCGAGGATTTCTTTGGCGATTTCTCCTTCTATATGGTCCTGTATGTATCGCTTCATTGGTCGTGCGCCCATTCCAGGTTCATTTGCTTTGTTTGCAATGAGCATTGGTATCTGATCTGTCCATTTTAGTGCCATTCCCTTATCTGCCATACGTTTTGCAAGTTCTGTTAGCAAGAGATTCGCAATCTGAGTTAAATTATTAATATCGTGTGGTGCGAAGACTATGACCTTGTCAAAACGATTTAGTAGCTCAGGTCTGAGATATTGCCTTAATTCTAATATTGCCCTATCCTTCGCCTCATTCCAAAGATTTGCATCTTTTTCTAGTGCATTCAGTAGAATTTGACTACCAATATTACTTGTACAAATAATAATGGTATTTGTGAAGTCTATTGTTTCTCCTGCGTTGTTTGTAAGTCTTCCCTCATCAAACATTTGTAGGAACAAATTCAAAATATCTGGATGAGCTTTTTCGATTTCATCAAAAAGAACCACCGTGTAAGGATTAGATTTGACTCTGTCTGCGAGTGTAATCTGTGTTTGGCCTAATATATTGGATGATGTGGATGTCCCAAGGAATTTCTCGATACTAGAAACTTCTTGGTATTCAGACATATCAACTCTCACAATATCTTGCTTGTTTCCAAAGAACTCCTCTCCTACTACCTTCGCTAAGTAAGTTTTACCAACACCAGTAGGTCCAATGAAAAGGAATGAACCTATTGGCTTCTCAGGATTCCTGATATCTGTTCGAGCTCTTCTTAATGCCTCTGTTATGGCTATGACTGCTTCATCTTGACCTACTACTCTAGCTTTAATATTCTCTTCTAATTTCCTTAATCGGTTACTCTCTTCCTGGTCTATCTCTGTGATGTTGATATTCTTTTGAATGGATATTGCTTTAGAAACATGTTCTGAGGTTATCTTTTGAATATTGTTCGATTGCGCCCATGCACATGTAGCTTCGATCGTCTGTACTGCACTACTTGGAAGTTTTTTGTCACGAATATATCTTTGTGCTAACTCTACAGATGCTACTAATGCAGGGAAAGTAATGTAGCAAGAGAAATTCCTTTCTAGCTCCGATACTTTGGTTTCAAGGATCTTTAGCGTATCTGTGGTTGTTATCTCTTTTACCTCTATGTTTGTAAAACTCTGTCTTAGAGATTCGTTAGAGTACAAGTACTTCTTGTAGTCTGCATAGTTAATGGTTCCAATAATTGGGAATTTACTATTCATTATGTATGGAAGCATAATTCCTGCTATAGATTGTCCTGACTCCTCTGCTTTTGCAGGGATTAACTCTTGGAATTCATCTATATACAGGATGGTATTACCTGCATTTTCTAGCTCTTGCATGGATTTAATTATCAATTCCTCGATCTTTTTCTCTCCAGAGGCCTGTGCAATTAGTCCGTTAATATCCAACTGTACAACTCGCTTCCCCTTGAGCTGAATTGGGACATCTCCCGTATTTATTCTTTGTGCTACTCCAAGGATGAGACTCGATTTGCCTACACCAGGTTCTCCAATTAGCAGGGCGTTTTTGTTCGATATCTTCCCCAACACGGATACGAGGTTTTCTATCTCTTCTTCATGTCCGATACCGTATACATCTCGATTAAGTGCAACTTCTTGCGTGATATCTTTACTGAAATGGCTTAGTATGAATGTATATCCATATATCCAAAGTTTAGCTATACCACCTCTTCTGAAGTAAGGGACATTGATATCCAAGAAATTGGATTTTCTTTTTTTCTTTGCAACTTTGTTGTTGTAAAGGCAGATCTCTCTGAGTATATCTATCGTTATATTCTTAACCTGCAAGTACTTTTGAAGTTGTGGAGTTATACGCATAATCGCAAGGAAAAGGTGCTGAGGTTGAATGTCCTTACTCTCCGTTAAAATAGCTTCCTCTGCAGCGTAGGTTAGCAAGCTTCGGTATGCAGTAATACCGTATGAAGGAAGTGTTTCTGCAGAGATTTTGAAGTTCTTTTCTAACTCTGTCATCTCAATCTCTATTCCGGATCTTCGAACAAGTTGTTGAACTTCGAAGCTATCATTCAAAAGAGTTTTAAAAATTTCAAACAGGGAGAATTGATTATTCTTTGTATATGAGCTCATTAGCTCAAGTGTTTCCTCGTTCGCAAAATGTACAATTTCTAAATGTCCGTATCTTCCGAATCTAAAACCAGTAGCACGTATTTCTTCTAATTCTTTCTGTGGAATTCTTTTGGCAATTGGAAGTTGTACAGGGTGACTCTTTTCTTCGTAGAAGTCATACCAGAGGATTATAACTGCCATAATGGCAAGGCCGAACAGTACCCCACTCCATTTGGATTCAAGGATGTCGTTAATGATAGCTTGGTTTTCTAATAGCTTGGCGTATTTAAATATGAAGCCAATTGCCACAAAGATACCTGGAAGAATCAATATATTGGCGATGATTCTGCTGATATCTTTAAATCGTTTGTATCTGAAGAAGTTCTTAATGACGGAATCGATCTGTTGTGTTGATATTGAGAAGAAATGGTCTCTGGTTACTAGGAAGGTGGCCTCATTCTCGTTCTCAAGTATGGGGTATCGCTTCTCAATTATCCCAACCCTATTCGTATCTTTCTTGTGGTATCCACATATTGTTTTTTGTTGCATTTCAAAGTCTAGTGCCATGCTACTTGATTATCGAAGAAATTATAAAAGTGATTGTTGCAACTGGAAGCATAAGCCAAAAGAGGATTACAAAGAGATAGAAGGTGACTATTACTATATATATTGCACTGGCAATTGGAAGATACAAGAGTCGCATTGCGATTCCAAACAGAAATCCCATTAATGAGTAATCCCTGTGCCATGGAATGAGGAATGTCTTGAAGAGTATTGAAAGTGAAAGATAGTCATCAACAACGATACTGAGTCTATTTAACTGTCTTAGGTGCCATATTGGCATCTTTACATACCACCATCTTAAAAAATCCTGTACAGAGTACAAAAGCACAGCCGCGTATGAATCGACCTTGGTGCCTGAGAGTAATTGTTGTCCCGAGTTATCCGAGACGCTGTTTTTGACTTCCATTATCTGGGCAGTTATTTGTTATCTAAGTCTATTGTAAATCCCTTTCTTGTGCAAGTCTGTGTGGTAGAATACAGTATGAATAAAATAAGAGATATGGTTGAAAAGAAAGGGCTTTTAAGTATGCTCGCCCCCATGGAGGATGTTACGGATAGCGTCTTTAGAAGGATGCTATGTGAGATCGGTTGCCCAGATGTTTTCTTTACCGAGTTTATGAATGTTGATGGCTACTGTTCTGTTGGAAAGAAAGGTGTAGATCACAGGGTGGTATTTGATGATATTGAGAGGCCAATCATTATCCAGCTTTGGGGTAGTAATCCTGAAAATTTTGCAAATACTGTTAGAGAATTGAAACAGTTAAATCCAGATGGATTTGATATTAACATGGGGTGTGCTGTCCGAAATGTTACAAGTACTGGTGGTGGTTCTGCTTTAATACAGGATCAAAAACTTGCAAAGGAAATCATTGAAGCTGTGAAGAGTGAGGCCGGTGATATCCCTATCAGTGTTAAAACAAGGATTGGATACGAAAAAGTGGATACTGAAAATTGGATAGGTTTCCTTCTTAAGCAAGATCTGGACATGCTTACTGTGCATGGGAGAATTGCTAAAGAGGGTTACAATATCCCTGCTAGGTGGGATGAGATAGCGAAGTGTGTAAAGCTAAGAGATGAGATATCGCCCTCTACTCTCTTGATCGGGAATGGTGATATTACAAGTATTAAACAGGGAGAAGAATATACAAAGAGATATGGTACTGATGGATATATGGTTGGAAGAGGTATTATGTCTAATCCTTGGTTGTTTAGTGGTAGAGAGGATATTTCTACTCAGGAGAGGTTGGATACTTTGGTAAAACACTGTGAGCTTTTCGAGGAGGTTTGGGGTGAGAGAAAGAATTTTAGTATTACTAAGAAATTTGTAAAAGCATATATAGGTGGATTTGATGGTGCTGCTGAATTAAGGATGAAATTAATGAGCGCAAATGATAGTAATAGCTTAAAGGAAATCATCAATGGATCATGTAGCCATAATGAATAAAAGGTGGAAGTTGATACCTAAGATATTGGATGGTAGCAAAACCATTGAGAGTAGATGGTATGTAAACAAGAGAAAGCCATGGAATAGTATCGAGGAGGATGACAATATATATTTCAAAAACTCCGGAGAGGCAATTACCGCTTTCGCTAAAGTTTCAAATGCCGTGCAGTTTGAGGATCTTGATGAACAAAAGTTCCAAGAAATTATGAGAAAGTATGCAGATGGTATTCAGCTTCTGACACGCGAATACGATGAGTATTACCAGTCTAAGAACTATTGTATTCTAATTTTTCTTAAGGATGTAAAAGAGATTAAACCTTTCAATGTATCTAAAAAAGGATTTGGAAGTGCGTGTGCATGGATGTGTGTAGATAATATTGATAGTATTAGGATATGAGTGAGAATTACAAAAAGACATTCAACGAATTAAAAGATATAGAGAGTGGAGAGTATGAGGAATGTGTGTTTGAGAGATGTGATCTGGAAGGTATAGGACTAAGGGAGTGTATTTTTACAAATTGTACATTTAATGGATGTTTAATGAGTAATGTAAGAATTATTAATTCTAAGCTTACTGATTGTAAATTTAATAACTGTAAATTGATTGGTATTGAATGGAGTAAGTTTGATTGTCAGTTTGGTTTCTCAAATATTTTTACTAACTGTGATATGTCCTACTCTGTGTTGGTGGATATAGATATATTGGGAAGTGAGTTTCATCATTGTAAATTAACAGAGGCATATTTTGAGTATGTTAAGGCTAAGAGAGTCCTCTTTGAGAAGTGTGATTTTAAGGATACACAATTTTTAAGATGTGATCTTACTGAGTGTGATTTTAGTACTGCTATTAACTATTATTTTGATATACGGGAGAATATTTGTAAGAATGCAAAATTTAATAAAGAAGATGCAGTATATCTGTTAAAAGTTTTCGGCGTGAAGTTGGAATAGCCTAAAATTCTTCTATTGTGTATGTATTCTCATTGATTTCTAGATGACCTCTCTCTTTGAATGCCTGAAATATTTCATCTTCATTATAGTATTTCTTCTCTAGTTTAAGGAATTCTTCTTCTGTCATCCAAGAATTTTTCCCATTTTCCGTACTTATTAGCTGCCCAGTTGGATTTTTGGCAGTTATAATGAAGAACATCTTATCTTCCATTAACTTCCCATCCTCTATCATAACTACGTGGTCATGAAAGATTGTTTTAATTACAAAATCTTGGCAATCAAGGCCAGTTTCTTCTTTTAATTCCCGTTTTGCGGCTTCCTTTATCTTCTCTCCAAATCGGATTTTGCCAGTCATGAATCCTTGATATCCATAATATGGTTCTTTCGTTCTTTCTTGTATGAGTATATGCTTTCTCCCTTTTATGTATTTTACTGGAATAACCATGACAGCTACTTTGGGTTGTTTTTCTATTTGTACCTGATCTGTGTCCATTCTGTTTGCAAATTCTTTTCCTTGATTGGTTAAGGAGTATCCTCGATCAGTTTTTCGAACATATCCCTGTTCTATGAGGGTGTTAATATGGTAAGAGAAATGATCGTTACTAAGCCCTTTTATGTTCAATTCACTAAAACGCGCAGTTGGATTAAAGAGTAATTCTTTAAGTATGAGCATTTGTATTTGGTGTAAATCCTCCATATTAATAGTATTCAAGTTATATACCAGTATCATATATGGAATATTCTTAAGATTCTAGTGAAATTGATTTCATCATGGGTGTATAATGGCGCTTATGGAAAAAGAGAAAAAAGAAACAAAAAAATTCCCTAACATTTTTAAACTTCTCTGGTTCGTATATCGTAGATACTACAACAAGAAGGAATTTACCATCCAAATTTGGGCATTATTCTTCTTAGAATTCCTTGAGAATCTATAT
>CAZNJV010000004.1:0-24968 GCA_964573565.1 uncultured Candidatus Saccharibacteria bacterium
CTACTCTATAGAATGGGAGATTTCTTTGAAAGTTTTGGAGACGATGCCAAAATCACATCCAAAGTATTGAACATAACCCTAACCGCTAGAAACAAAGAAAATAACAAAGTACCCCTAGCAGGATTTCCACACAAAGCCATTGACCAATATTTACCAAAACTAATTGAAGCTGGATACTGTGTGGTAGTAGTAGACCAATTAGAAGATCCCAAATTTGCAAAAGGAATAGTAAAACGAGGAGTAACAAGAATAGTAACACCAGGAACCCTAGATGGAGACGAAGCCAATGCCATAAAGAACTCATATCTAGCAAGTTTCTACCTTGAAAAGAAAACTCTCTCAATCTCCCTGTGTGATGTGTCTACAGGAGAGTTCCTACTCATAACCGAGAAATATACAGAGAACAGTATAAACAACATACTCTCATCCTACTATCCAGAAGAAGTATTAGTATCGGAAGGAGAAGAAACTCTCATATTCCCTAATACCCCAGTACATTTTGTAAGTAAAAATATTAAAAACAAAGAATATGCACAAGAGATAGTAAAAGATTTCTATGACATTAAAAATGTTGAAAGCCTAGATCTTACAACAGATTCTCCAGATATTATTTCCGTAGCAATGTGTTTGGACTATGTAAAAGAAACACAACTCATGGATCCAAAGCATATCCTTAAGCCCAAACGAGTGAATACCGACAGAACAATGATATTGGACAGAGCAACCATTCGGAACCTCGAACTAGTAGCAAGTGCATACAGTGGAAATATCTCAGACTCACTCTTTGGAGTATTAGATAGCACCTCTACCAGAATGGGTAGAAGACTCCTCTACTCTTGGATCCTAAATCCATTAATAGACAAAAAGAATATTGATGAAAGATTAAATACTGTTGAAAAGTTTGTGAATAATTCATCCTGTTTAGAAAATGTAAGAGAAGCATTAAGCAATGTAAATGATATTGATCGTATTGTTGGGAAGATTGGATTAAATCGAGCTAACGGTAGAGATTTTAATGCCTTGCAAGTCTCTTTAAAGAATATCCTAGACATTATCGAAATATTGGAGAAGGAATTGAAGATGAAGATAGAGGTAGACAAAGAGTTGATGGCAAAATTAATTGCAGATATTGAGAAGACAATAGCAGATGACCCTCCCCCTACCCTTACAGAAGGAGGAATCATAAAGACGGGATACAATTCTGATGTAGATGAACTAAGATCCATATCCGGAGATAGTAAATCATGGTTAAGCAAATTTGAAGAAGAGGAAAAAACACGAACGGGTATTACATCTTTAAAGATTAGTTTTAACAAAGTATTCGGATATTACATTGAGGTTACAAATACACATCTAAACAAAGTTCCGGAGAGATATATCAGAAAACAGACACTTGTAAATGCGGAAAGATTCATAACTGAGGAGCTCAAGGAGAAGGAAAATATAATTCTTAATGCACAGGAAAAGATTGGAGCCTTGGAGTACAAGATATTTAGTGAATTCAGAGAGACCTTTATTCCTTACTTGGAGAAACTGCATATCGTTGCACAGTTTGTGGCAAATATAGATGTATTGTCTAATTTCGCGCATATTGCAATTGAGAATAGTTATGTTAAACCAACAATATATGAAATTGGTGAACAGAATGGAATATTGGAGATAAAGAAAGGAAGACATCCAATTGTAGAGAAAATATCTTCGGAAGAATTTATCTCCAATGATACCCTACTCAACTACGAAGATTCGTGCATGGCAATACTTACTGGTCCTAATATGTCTGGTAAATCGACATACATTAGACAGGTGGCATCAATTGTATTGATGGCACAGATAGGATGCTTTGTTCCTGCATCCGAGGCGAACATCTCTATAGTAGATAGAATATTTACCAGAGTTGGAGCATCTGACGATCTTTCAAGAGGAAGAAGTACTTTTATGGTAGAGATGGATGAAGCAGCAAATATTATTAACAATGCAACGAAGTATAGTCTCATTATATTGGATGAAGTTGGAAGAGGTACAAGCACATATGATGGTGTCAGCATCGCATGGGCAATCGCTGAGTATCTAGTCAATGAGGGAAAAGCTAGGACTCTTTTTGCCACCCACTATCATGAACTTTTGAAACTTTCTGAGAAGTTCCCGGAGAAGGTCCAAAATTACAACGTATTAGTAGAAGAAGATCTTGAAGAAGGCACAGTCATATTCCTTCGAAAGATTGTCAAAGGTGGTACTGATAGAAGCTATGGAATATATGTTGCTAAGATGGCGGGTTTACCAATGAAAATTATTAAACGTGCTAACGAGATTCTTGAGAGTTTTGAACAGAAAAGTATGTTTGAAAAGAAGAATGAGTTGAGAGAATCGGAGATGTTTTCATCTGCGGTTAAGGATGGTAAGAAGGAGATAAATGGAGCTTTCCAGTTCCCACTCTTTACAGCCAAAGATTCTGAAATAGAACAAGAGATACAGAAATTAAATCTGGATAATTTGACTCCACTTGAAGCCTTGAATAAGATTTCAGAGTGGAAAAAGAAGATTTAGAGATCGATATAATACCCGAAACCGTACCTGTTTTTGATAATCCTCATCCCTGTTGCTTTGTAAATATCATGATTTAACCTGCTAATGATTACTGTTATATGTGATTCGGTGACCCTTTCACCCAATTGCCTTTGTAAATCAGATTGCAATGAGAACAGACTTCTATACCCATCTGATTTGAGCAATATGGTCAGCACTATTAACGCTAATCTGGATGCTATTATTTTACAATCATGAAATATTAAATACCCCATGGAGATTGATACTGTGACACCCTTTCGTGTTATCTTTCTATCTGTGCAGTTCTGATTGTGGAGAAATTCCTCTAAGTTCTCTAGGATAGTAGGAATTAAATATATGAAAGTCTCTGTATCAATTATGTATCTAAATCCCAACTTTACATATTTCTGGAAATAATGCTTGTTAAATTCTGGAGTGATAATTATTGTTGAATGATTTAAATCTTTTTCAGATATACATTGCAGAAAGTCCTTTGAAATTTGAGATTCTTCAATAAGCAAAAGTTCATAATTTCTCACATGAACCTTTGTAACTAAGTCTTTGATGTGTTGAAAGAATGTAATTTTTAATTCAGTTATCTTTGTTGCCCTTAATATCTCTTTGCAATCGTCGTTGCGTAATAGACACGCTATTTCCTGTATCATAGCTACATACTACGTTACAATCCTTTCAAAATATTTACGATTTGAGAGTATTGATAACCTCTTCGAGAGAGACAAGAGATTGTTCTCCAGAAGTCATATTCTTTAGTTGCATCTGTTTTGCAGCCTTCTCTTCCTCTCCTATGATGATTACCCAGGGGATGTATTTCTTTGATGCGTATTTAAGTTGGTTTCCAAGCTTGGATTCTGTTAACTGAACCTCCGTATTTATGCCCATCTCTCTAAGTTGTGTAGCGATCTTCATTACATATTTCCTTAGTTTCTCATCCATTACAGCGAAGAAAACTTTCGTCTTCGTATTCATAGAAGGTAATAAATTGTATGTTCTAAGATAGTCTTCCATGATGATATCTCCGCATGCAAATCCAAAAGCAGGAAGCTTTTCTTGACCAAAAAGCGAGAGAAGATCATCATATCTTCCACCACCGAGCATAGCTCTTGGGTTCTCTTTGCTTCCTATATCAAACATCTCTATGACAGTACCAGTATAGTATTGTAAGCCTCTCATGATTGATGGCTCAAATCTGAGATTGGTTAATCCTAGGGACTTTGCTTTTGCAAATAGCTCAAGAAGTTGTTTTGCACCATCTGATTTATCTGAAAGCTTCTCAAGATCTTTCAATGTCCATTTCAAGAATTCAAGAATATCTTTGATTTGTGTTTTGGTTAATCCTAATTCGTCAAGATATTCTTTAAACGCCTTCTCTCCGAGTTTTGCATAGTTATCTATCGCTCTTCCAACCTTGCCCTTCATATCATCTGACAGTCCAAGAATATCTTTAAAGAGATAATCTAAGAGATATCTGCTGTTTATCCTAATCTCGTATGTATCCTTAGGTGCATTAAACTTCTCCATGAAAGCAAGGATATATTGTATTGCTTCTATCTCTGCTTCTAATGTGGGTACACCAAATATATCAACATTTAACTGAACAAACTCTCTTCTCCTACCCTTCTGAGGTTTTTCGTATCTGTAATATTTGCCAATATTAAACCACTTGAGTGGGAATACCAATTCATTTTTCTTGGCGGCAATCATCCTTGCTAAAGAAGGTGTCATCTCTGGCCTTATTGCAATCTCTCTTCCGCCTTTATCTACGAAGTTGTACAACTGAGAATTTGCCAACTCATCACCAGATTTCGCTCTGTACAAAGCAGCTTCTTCTACCAATGGGGTCTCGTACTCTTCAAAACCAAAACTCTGTGCAACAGATCTCCAAGTATCAAAGATATATGACTTAGCAAGCATCTCTTGTGGGTATGTATCAGCAGTGCCCTTGTATGGTGTTGTAGTAAGTTTGTTTTCCATATCGAAATTATAGCACACTGTGATTTTTGTCTTGAATAAATACCCCAAATTATATATAGTCAGAGTATATATAATCTGCCGAAATACAGAAAAGAATGAAATATAGCGTAGGAATTTCTAACTCTCGAAGATCCACTCCTGCTAGAAAAGGTATAAGTAGATCTCATGGGTTGGCATCATATAATGTTTTTAAGAGATTTAATGATACAAATCTCTCGAAAAACGTGAGAGGTAAGACCAAAAAACCAATGAAACCAAAGATGAAAAAAATACTGTATATTGCTATCGGTATTCTATTCTTTATCGGTTGTGTAGCTTTACTAGCTGCAGGTATTTTTCTTAAGAATCTTCAAAAATCTTTGCCTTCTCCAGACGAATTGGTATCTCGATCTTCCGAAAAAAGTACGCAGATATTTGATAGAAATAATACGCTTCTCTATACAATCTATGGTGATCAGAACAGAGAATTTGTATCAATAGATAAGATCCCAGATTACACAAAATGGGCAGTATTATCTGCTGAAGATATTGAGTTCTACCAGCACAAAGGGCTTGATTACAAAGGCATTGTATCTGCTGCTTTACGTAATCTTACTGCCGGAGGGATTACAGGTGGTGCAAGTACCATTACACAACAGTTAGTGAGAAATACAATCCTTTACGATGTGCTTGGTGATGAAGCATATGATCAGACCTATTTGAGAAAGATTAAGGAAATTTTGATCACAATGCAGGTAGAACAAACATTTACGAAGGAAGAGATTTTACAGATGTATATGAACGAAATTCCTTTGGGTGGTGTTAACTATGGCTTCCAGGCAGCTGCTAATGCATATTTTGACAAAGATGTTAGTGAGTTAACGTTAGCAGAGAGTGCAATTTTAGCAGGTATCATTCAGAGCCCAGGTGTCTATTCTCCTTTGTATGGCACAAACCCTGATATGGCAGATGTTCGAAGGAACTATGTCTTAGATCAGATGCAAAAGCACAAGGATCTGACAGGTGTTACGGATGAGCAGATAGAAGAAGCAAGAAACGAGAAGGTTGTTTACAGTGATAAGGTGATTGATATCAAAGCTCCCCACTTTGTTTTCTATGTTAAGCAGTTGCTCATAGATGAATATGGTATAGATCGTGTTGAAAGAGGTGGATTGAAGGTTACCACCACTTTGGATTATTCTACACAGCAGATTGCTGAAGAAGAGGTTCAGAAAGGTGTTGATAATGCAAAGAAGAATAATGTAAATAATGGTGCAATGGTGGTTATGGATCCTAATAATGGCCAAGTTTTGGCAATGGTTGGTTCTGTAGACTATTGGAATACGGAAGATCCAAGAGTTGATGGTAATGTAAACATTGCAGTAAGTAATAGGCAGATGGGTTCTTCTATCAAGCCGTTTGTTTACTTAACTGCGATTACTCAAGGATATGGTCCTTGGACTGAAGCTCCTGACTTGGAGCAAATCAAATTCGGCACCTATGATCCGAAGAACTGGGATGCTAAGAACATGGGGTTAATGACCGCAAGAAAAGCTCTTGTCTATTCCAGAAATGTTCCTGCAGTATATACGTTGCAGATGGTTGGAATTGATAACTTCTTGAAGACCGCAGAGACAGTTGGTATTACGAGTTTGTCTGACAAGGCTAACTATGGTTTGAGTTTGGCTTTAGGGTCTGGTGAAGAGACTCTCTTAGAGCATGCAACAGCATATACTGTACTTGCGAATGGAGGTACTAAGTATGATGTCACAGCAATTCTAAAGGTTGAAGACTCTAATGGTGAGGTATTGCAGGAGTTCAAAGAAGCAACTGGTACTCGTGTATACAAAGAAAGTGAGATCTATCTAGTTAATTGGATGTTATGTGATTTGGGTAACTTCAATGATCGTCCTGATAATGGTTACTACACTATCAATGGTAAAAGAATTTGTGGAAAGACTGGTACTACTGATGGTCCAAAGGATTTAACAACGATTCTTTACTATCAGAATCTTGTTGTTGCGGTATGGAATGGAAATAATAATGGAGAGGTAGCTCCAGGTGCATGGGGATCTACAATCCCTCTACGTATCGCTAACTCTTTTGTTAAGAGAGTTGCAGATACTTATGCTCCAGGAACATACAATCGTCCTGCGGGTGTTCTATCTACTACTGTATGTACAGATACTGGTGCAACGCCTGCTGAAGGGAGTACATGTACGAAAGAGGCTTCGATATATTTAGAAGGTGCAGCTCCTGCTGCAGATACTAGAAAGACAGTTGAGGTATGTAAAGCAACGAATACCATACCATCTAACCTTTCTGCTGCTCAGAAATATGGTTTGACTACGACTAAGTATGTCATAACGAATAAGCTATCAAATACACTACAACAAGGAGCATATGATACATATCTTACCACTATGGAGAATTCAGTATATTTGACCGCCGATCCAGCTACTGCAGTGTGTGCTTTGCCATTAGGGCCAGATAATGCACCTGTTGTAGATATCTCATCTCCTACTGCGAACCAATCTGTAGAAGCAGGAAGTACCATGACAATATCAGGGTCTGTTGCATTCTTAGAAAGTATCTCGAGTTTTGCGGTTAAGTTTGATGGAAATAGTATTGCGGGTGCAAGTATGGAGTCCAATGGTACATTTACGGTTAGCTATGTAATACCAGCCTCTACAAGTATAGGTACTCATACTGTGAATGTGACAGCGGTGGATAATTATGGAAAATCAAGTAGTGCGAATGTAAGTATAAGTGTTAAGGCGGCAGGTTCTAGTATTTCATTAAGTATAATAAGTCCATCAAATGGTGCTACTATTACAGGTAATACCAATATTGTAGCGAATCCTACTGGGGGATCTGTGGATAGCGTTTCTTTCTATGTCGAGAAGGGTGGTAGCACAGTTGCTAGCGGAACAGATTCCAATGGTGGTGACGGATGGATGTATACTTGGAATATCTCCGGAATGGCACATGGTACATATACTATCCGTGCAACAGCATCTAAAAGCGGTGCTACTATATCTTCTCCTTCTATTACTGTTACATACTAGATCAAGATTCCTTTGGTTGCTTTCTGAACTTTCTGAGTTATACGTTCAGTTACCATTTTGAGGTCTTTTTCTGTTAGTGTTTTTCCTGTATTTCTGATTGCAATTCTGAATGTAATTCTTTTTTTAGAAGTCTCTTTCTTATCTTGGTATATATCTAGACAGGTAATTGAGCCTATCAACTCTTCATTATTTACTTCTTTATTTATGATTGCATAGAGATCGGAATAAAGAACATTACTATCTACTTCAAAACATAGGTCAACCCTACTCTCTGGGAATTTTGATACTCTATGACCTAACGTATTGGTGGCAGCCATGTCTATTAATTTCGCAAGATTTATATCAATTCCAGCTGTGAATTTTGGAAGTTTGAAATTTGCTTTTACTTTGTTGTCTATCTCGCCGAGTAGTCCAATAATTTCACCCTGATGAAGTATTAATGCAGAACTGTTGGCATCAAACATATACAGTAAATATTTGATATGTTCTGGGATATCTTCTTCCAATGTATCTGCGATTAGTTTGTAACTAGGAGTTATGCCTACTATGTTTAGTATCTTCTCTGCGTATGTCTTAGCTATATAATATGCAGAATCTTCTCGCTTTTCTGTGGAAGTTAGAATCATATCTAAATGCCAGTCTTCTATTGGTAAACCATCTTGATCTACATATCCCTTCTGATGTGCAAGATTCATTTCAAATATCCCCATCTGCTCAATTCCTTCTTGGATGTTATATTGAGCTTTTGAAAGTAATGTTGGTAATACCGAGGTCCTCATTAAGGAAAGCTCTGGTGAAAGCGGATTCTTCAATGAATATGCTCTTTCTGGATCTAGTCCTGCCTTTTTGATTGTATTTGCATCTGTGAAGCTATATGTATCAGTCTCATTGCATCCGTTATCTGAAAGCAACTGTCTAATGCTTTTCTTTAATGCATATATACCATTATCTCTTGCAGGTGTGAGTGTTTTTGTAGGAAGTATTGGCTCTATGTTGTTGTAACCATAGATCCTTGCAACATCTTCAAAAATATCTTCTTTAATGCTGATATCCTGTCTCCAATTGGGGGCCTTTACTGTGATGTTATCTTCTTTGTCACTCAAGATTTCATATTCAAGATTAGAGAGAATCTGTAATACTGTTTCATTGCTGAGATCTAGTCCTGTTAATGTTCTTAAATTCTCCAAAGGAAAGGTAATCTCCTTCTCTACAGATGGTGTTGGATATATATCAACAATATCGGAAGCAATCTTCCCCTTCGCTAGTTCTTGTATCTCTCTAACTGTCTCCTTCAGTACTGGAATGCACTGCTCTGTAGAGAGAGCATGTTTAAACTTCGTAGCAGCCTCCGTGGAGAGTCCTAGCATCATAGATGTCTTTCGGATACTGGTCTTATCAAAGCTCGCACACTCTATGATTATTCTTTTTGTATCTTGATCAACCTCTGTTTCTGCTCCTCCCATTATTCCTGCAATTGCGATTGGATTGGTGTTATCTGCTATGACCATGACACGATCATTTAGTGTGTGCACTTTACCATCAAGTCCAAGGATACTTTCTCCTTCCTTACCCATCCTAATATTTATATGTGCAGTCCCATTGCTATTTGGATCTTTTGTTACAACTTTGTCATAGTCAAACGCATGTAATGGTTGTCCTGCAAGATGGGAGATGTAGTTGGTGATATCGACTACGTTGTTTATGGGTTTGTACCCTAATTTTATCAGTGTGCTTTTAAGCCATAATGGTGACTCTTGTACCGTCACATTATCAATTGCAATTGCTGTATATCTAGGACAGAGTACTTCTGCATCGTTTGTAATCTCTATTGGCAAACAGCTAGTCTCTGAAGTCAAATCTTTTGATTGATCCATATACCATGTGGGTGTTTTGAAACTGTTCCCAAAGATTACAGTTATTTCCCTTGCTAATCCTAGCAAACCGAATAGGTCTCCCCTATTTGTCAGCGCTTTGTTTTCAATATCTATGATGCAATCATCCAATTGATAATACTGTGCAAATGGTTGGCCTGGAATAGCATCTTGTGGAAGACGCATTACGGATGTGTGATCAGGTCCAAGATTAAGTTCCTTTTCTGACCCCATCATACCGTTGGACATAACATCTCTCATTTTGCGTGGCTCAATGATAACGGGACTCTCCTCTGAATATATTGTGTAAGGGATTTTTGCGCCTGGTTTTAGGTATGCTACTTTATCTCCTACTTCAAGAGTTTTGTCTCCAGCCAATACTTGAACATTACCCTCTGGACCAATGTTTAATTGATATATTCCTAGCTTTTCAGCGTTAGGATGTTCAGCTTTTTCTGCTATCTCAGCGACTATTATATTTTCATAGTCTGATGCTATATCCTGGATTGATTCTACCTCTCCAAGATGTTCTTTTATAGCCTTAACAATATCTGTGCTAGTCTGCTCTATGTTCCCTAGTTGTTTTAAGATGTTTACGGATACTTTCATATTACAGTTGTCTTAAGAAGTTAAGGTTAGAGTCTCTAAGAAGTCTGATATCTTCAATACCAAGTTTTATCATGGCTAATCTATCTACACCGAATCCCCATGCAAATCCAGAATATTCATCAGGATCTATCCCACCGGCTCTCAATACATTCGGATGAATCATTCCACATCCCATCAATTCTATCCAGCCCGAGTGTCCACAGGTTGAACATCCTGCTTTGTTACAGAATGGGCAACTTATGACGAACTCGCAATCTGGTTCTGTGAATGGGAAGAAGGAAGGTTGCATCCTGACTTCGAGATCTTTCTCAAGATAGGTTTCTAGAAATGTTTTTATGGTTGCCTTCATATTTGCTAATGATATCCCCTTATCTATGTATACTCCCTCTATCTGGTAGAAGGTATGCTCGTGACTTGCATCTGTGGCTTCATTTCTAAAACATCTTCCAGGTAACACGACTCTGATTGGAGGTGGTCCAAACTTCTTCATAGCACGATTTTGCATTGTGGATGTATGTGCAGGTAATACAAAACCATCCTCTGTCCAGAAGGTATCGTACATATCTCTTGCAGGATGTCCTGCAGGGAAGTTCAGTGATTCGAACATATGATAGTCATCATCTATCTGTTTACTTTCTAATACATCAAAACCCATTCTTTGGAATATTTCTACAAGTTTCTCAACTTCTTTATGTAATGGGTGCTTAGTGCCCTTAGTATCTAAGATGTATGAGCGTTTATCTTTAGGGGTATTTACATCGAATGGTGCACTAGGATCAATTCGAGCATTCTGTTCGTATATTACAGACTGTGCAAGTTTCTGATCTAGGATCTCCATAATTCTTGCCTTGAGTGCATTTACATTCTTCCCATATGCTGCCTTTTTTTCATTTGGGATTGTGCTGATGTTCTTGAGTGCCAATGTAAGCAGGCCATTATTTCCTAAATATTTAGCTTTTAATTCTTCGTATGGTAAGTTCAGATCTTTGTCGACTTCCGAATATATCTTGTCTAATGTGTTATCCATCAATACTTTGGCAATCTTAAGTTTATATATTGTATATTGTTTATCTAAAAAGAAAAAGGACTCTTTGCAGAGTCCTTTAAATAATTCTGGTTAAAGAACTCTAAAGAGATTTTACTATAAAGGAGAAAACAGAAGGATTGTTGTATGCGATATCTGCCAATACCTGTCTGTTAAGTTCCATATTCTTTGCTTTTAATCCACCAATCAAATCTTTGTATTGAATACCATTGTTTTTACATGCTGCATTGATTCTATTAATCCAAAGCTGTCTGATCTGGCTCTTTCTTCTCTGTCTGTGTGCATATGCATACTGACCAGCATGCATGTATGCTTGGTGAGCAACTCTGTAGAGTCTATTCTTTGTCATTCTGTATCCCTTAGTTGCCTTTAGGATCTTGTTATGTTTTCTTGTTCTTACTGTTCCACCTTTGACTCTCATGATTTATACGTACTAGAAGTTAATAACTTTTCTAATTAGTTTCTTTTCATTTGCACCAACCACTACTGCGTTAGACTTCTGTCTTCGCTTTGATCTAGTAGATCTTTTGGTCTTCAAATGACCTTGGTGACTCTGTTTGAACCTCAATTTAGCATCTCTATTACCTCTTGGGTTAGATAGCCTGATTCTCTTCTTCGCTGTTTTGTTTGTTTTTTGTCTTGCCATTGTGTCTATATGTTATTGAAGTACGGTTTCCTTCCGTCTTTGGTTCGGCTTCGATACTACTATAATCCGCGAAATTAGTCAATATTTCATGGAATACAGATTGGGCTATTTCCCTTGATTGTCTCCCCTTTTTCACCATTGTGAGCTTAACAGGATGGCCTTTACCCAAAAATTCTAATGCTCTTTTGATCCTATGCTCTGTATCACCAATATCCATCACCGGTGTAAACCTAAATTCCTTAAGTTCCTTCATCTTTGTATTTACAGCAGATTCTCTCTTCTTTTTATTCTGTTGGTATATATATTTAGAGAAATCCATGATCTTACATACTGGAAGATTTGCACTTGCACCAACCTCTACCAAATCGAGTTCTGCCTCTAATGCTAGCTGTCTTGCTTTGTCTGTATCTATAATGCCGATGTTTTCTCCATTAGCACCGATCAATTGTACTTGTGGTACTCTTATCCATTCATTCTTTCTTGGACCATAGTCCTTTTTTACAAAAGTACCTCTATTATTTTTATTAAAACTGTTGCTTTCGCTATATCCCATTAATATTTTTGTATTTTAAATTTAAATATTTAATTTGTGGGATGTCCCTTAGTTCGAATTTCTTCTTTAAGGGTGTCTATAAATTCTTGAATCTTCATCAATCCCTGATCTTTAGTCTTTCGAGTACGAATAGAGATTGTTTCGGTTTCAACTTCTTTGTCTCCTATGATAACAATATAAGGTATCTTCATTTTCTCTGCATCTCTGATTCTAGATTGCATACTCTTGTTTCTGTCATCTAGTGATACTCTTAATTTCGTATTCTTGAACTCTTCGTATACTTTCTTTGCGTAATCATTATGCTTCTCAGATATTGGGATGATATATACCTGCTCTGGGGTAAACCAAAGTGGGAAATCGCCTCCATGATGCTCAATTAGGAATGCAAAGAATCTTTCAAATGATCCGATTAATGCTCTGTGGATCATGAAAGGCTGCTTCTCTGTACCATCTTCATCAATATATTTAACATCAAATCTCTCTGGGAGATTAAAATCTAACTGGATGGTGGATACAGAATCTTCTTTGCCGAAGACATTCACTGCTTGTACATCAATCTTGGGGCCATAGAATGCGGCCTCTCCTGGGATCTCTTCGTATTCAATACCTCTGTTTTGTAATACTTTTCTTAATGTCTCTTCTGCTATCTTCCACTTCTCTTGATCTCCTGCATAGTGATCTTTTTTCTTCTCCCAATCAGAGATTGAAAGTCTGAATTTGTAGTTATTGAAACCAACATCTTTGTAAAAGGTATCTAAGAGATCTAATGTCTCGTCTATAACACCTTCCAGCTGTTCTTGAGTACAGAAGATATGTGCATCGTTTTGAGTAAAGCCTCTGACTCTTTGAAGTCCATGCAATTCTCCTGATTTCTCATATCTGTACACTGTCCCAAACTCTCCCAATCTGTATGGAAGGTCTCTGTAACTCTTTGGCTCTAGTTTGTAAACCATGATCCCAGAAGGACAATTCATAGGTTTGAGGTAGTATTTCTCATCTTCAACCTCTATTGGAGCATACATAGAATCTTTGTAGAAACCCAAATGTCCGGAGATCTGGAATAGAGTTTCTTTGTTGATGTGTGGAGTTAAAATATGCTCATATCCTGCATCTCTTTCAAGGTCTAGCATATAATCCTCAAGGATTCTTCTCATTCTATATCCTCTTGGAAGCCATACTGGTAAACCTTGTCCTATCTCTGGAATTATTGCGAATAGTTGTAACTGTTTACCAAGTATTCTGTGATTTCTTTTTTCTGCTTCTGCCTGTAATTCAAGATATGCTTTTAGTTCTTCTTTGGTTTCAAATGCTGTGCCATAGATTCTGGTTAACATCTTTTGTTTCTCATCACCTCTCCAGTATGCGCCTGCAGTTTTAAGTAGCTTAATACTACCTATTTCCTTAGTACTGGATACGTGTGGCCCTCTACAGAGATCTGCAAAATCATTATCTCCAGTTATGAAGAAACTTAGCTCTTCGTCTGGGATCCCTTCGAGTAATTCTAGTTTGTAATTCTGCCCCGTCTTGGTAAGATATTCAGTTGCTTCTTTGCGCTTCATAAATATCTGTACGATTGGAAGATTCTGCTTGATTATGTTTTTCATCTCCTTCTCTATCTTTGGAAGATCTTCTTCTGCTAATGGTTCTGAAAATTCAAAATCATAGTAAAAGCCATTTTCAATAGCAGGTCCTATACCCAATTTTGCATCTGGGTATAGCTTTAGTACTGCTTGTGCGAGTACATGTGAAGCTGAATGCCTCATTTTTTCTAATTTATCAACATTTTCTTTGTTCATATCAATATTCTTATATATTAATTAAGGATGTTTTTGTTTGGGAAAAACGAATGTACGACATTATTAAAAAGTTCGTGTTGTGTAAACGACTCTGCAGAGGATTTCTTTTGTGATTCCGTATATTTTGTACATGTTGCCCCTATTCTATATTTTTGCATCTATTTTTGCAATGTATTATCTACAATGAAAAAGGAGATAGAGTTTAAACCAAAGTCTATTGTATCTATCTTTTTGATCCGTTCGAGAGAAAGCTTCTCGAGGGGGTATCTTCGTGGATGTTTTACAATGAGAGCTCCTTTAAAGGCCTTTGTTTTAGGATCTTTAACCCCATTTAACATTTGAGCTGCCATGTTTATTACTCTTTCCATTTTGAAGAGATTTTTAGTGTTGTAAAGCTTGTATGGCGGATCCATAAATATGATATCGTATGTTTTGTAATCTTCTGTGTTTATTTGTTTAAATAAATAGTCTTCTGCTTTGGATTTAATGATATCTACTTGAGGTAAGAAACCTGTATGTGCGACATTTTGTTTGAGTACAAATTCTGCATTGCGGGATGCATCGACTACTGTTGCTTCTTTTGCTCCTCTTGATAGTGATTCTAGTGCGAATGATCCTGCACCTGCATAAAGATCAAGGATTGTTTTGTTTACGATGTCTTCTTTTAGTACATCAAATATTCGAACTTTCATTCTGTCCGTAAGTGGTCTTGTCGTTTTGGGGATATCGATTCTGAAATTTTTAGCTTTCCCCCCGGTTATTCTTACAAATGTATTAATGGTTGGCTCTTTTGACTGTAGCCTTTTCTTCAAAAAAGCTTCTTCTCGCTCCTCGAATTCTTCTGGAGTTTCTACTTTCCACTTGTTTTTATCTTTCCTAATTTTTTTGAATGATTCTAATTTGAGACTCATGAGCAGTATTATACTACAATTAATCGAGTTTTACGCCATTTAAGCCTAATCCGCCGAGTTGGAATGCAGAATAGGTATCTGTGAACTGTGCTGTGGCAGACCACGGACTAACTCTATCATCCGAATCCCAGAATCTGATTCTCCAGTAGTAAGTTGTATCAGAGTTGGACATCGCAGTCCCTTCGTATTGATATGCTGAGGACCTTTGGTTGTTCGTAATGGTGGTAGATGTCTTCCCTGAATCCCACATTGATGTTCCTGAGAAGTTTGATGCTGTGTTAACATTGATCTGGTATGCAGAGGCAGCATTCCCATTTACATCTGAATATATTGCAGAAAAATATGGGGGTACGCTGGTTAAAACAGATGGGTTTGTTTGCCCATTTGTTCGTAAAGAGGTTGGTGCATATGGGTCTCCAGATACTAAGAATGTTGCAGCATCAGACCATGGACCTTCTCCATTACTGTTGTCCCAGAATTTCATTCTCCAATAGTAGGTTGTGCCATCAAGTGCGATGGTTGTGCCTGCATATGAGATATCTTGTGACCTTGCTCCATGTGCGACCACAGGAGAAAGTGCTGTTTTGGTAGAATCCCACATTGTTGTGCCATTAAAATCAGAAGCGGTGTTGACTTGTATTTGGTAGTAGTTGGCGGTATCCGGGGTATCGGGATCATTAAATACTGCACTAAATTCTGGTGTAGTGTCTGTGACATTTGTCGGGTTAGTCTCTCCTTCTGCTAGTAATGCAGTAGCTGCAGTAGGTACATCATTCATCGTGAAGTTTGCCGTAGCAGACCATGTTTCTGCAGTACCATAGCTATTTGCAAATCGTATTCTCCAGTAGTAGATGGTTCCATCGAGAGGAAGTGTTGTACCGGCGTATGAAATATCAGGGCTTCTGCTCCCATTATTTGTTGATGTCATAGAGGTTAATCCGCTATCCCACATAGATGTTCCAGAGAAGTCGGATGCAGTATTTACCTGTATTTGGTAGCGTGTACCAGTATCTGATGTATCTGGATCATTGAATATTGCACTGAACTCAGGTGTTGTATCTGTGACACTAACAGGATTGGTTTGGCCCTCTGATAGCAGAGAGGTTGGTGCAGAGGGATATATGTTCATTGTAAAATTGGATGTAGTTGACCATGCACCTGTTGTTCCGAGATTATCTGCGAATCTGATCTTCCAGTAATATGTTGTCCCGTCCAGTGGTAATGTTGTTCCTGCATACGAGATATCCGAACTTCTGCTTCCATTATTTGTTGAGGTCATAGATGTTAAACCACTATCCCACATTGAGGTCCCACTGAAATCAGAAGCGGTATTAACCTGTATTTGATAGTATGCGCCTGTATCAGATGTATTCGGATCGTTGAATATTGCACTGAATTCTGGTGTGGTGTCGGATACTCCAATTGGAGTACTAACTCCTTCTGCTAAGAGTGTTGTCGGAGCGGTTGGTGCACTATTTGTAGTAAAATTGGAAACAGATGACCAAGGACTTGTTCCTCCCTTATCATCACCAAACTTTATCCTCCAGTAATACGTGGTGCCATTCATTGAAAGAGATGTCCCGTCATATGAAAGATCGGGGCTTCTACTTCCATTTGCAGTAGGTGTCATAGATGTTAAACCACTATCCCACATAGAGGTTCCACTAAAATCAGAAGCGGTATTAACCTGTATTTGATAGTAGTTCCCTGTATCACCTGTATCAGGGTCATTGAATATTGCACTAAATTCTGGTGTGGTATCTGCAACCTGTGTGGGTGTTGCAACACCTTCTGCAAGCAAATTTGTAGGTGCCGTCGGATTTAGATTATCTATTTCAAATGATGCAGATACGCTCAAGTTCGCTGTAACACTTGTGTCAGTTCTAGGATTTGCTGTAGAGCTATCACTCCATGATGTGAAGTGGTAACCAGTATCCGCGACTGCGGTTACAGAGGACCCATTGCTTCCTCTGCAAATTGATTGAGGTGTTGTTCCAGATATTGATCCATGGCTATTTGCTGTGTATGTGAGTGTGTATTGTACAAGCCAACAAGTTCTTGAGTTAGATCCGCACGATCCGCATGCACGATCTGCATAATATTGTGTACATGAATTTGTACTACTTGAACACCCATTGCTGGATGTGACGCTATAGTAGCCAGAGCAAGCTGCGGGAGTACATGATTGGCAGCTTCCACACGAATAGTCACATTTATCACAGCAGTAACTCGTACCACATGCGAATTCTCCAGAGGTACAGCCTGTTCCCTTAGCTCTACACCCTCCTGGTCCGGTGCATGGACAGGCGGCATTGTTATAGCAGTTTGGATGACAAATTGCATATACAGGTGTACTTAGTGAAAGGGAAATAGTAAAGCTTGCAAATATAACAAGCAAAATTAAGATACCTAGAGCAGTCTTTTTACTTATATCAATATATATCATTATGCTTTTTAATGTAATTTTCTCTTATTCCTACGCTTCTCAAAATAGATCCTCAAGAACCAACCAAACACAATAGAGATTATTGCAGTTATTGCAATATATAGGTAGTAAATTCTGTTATTGGGATCTGTTTTTGTCTCATCTTCTAAACCGTTGGAGGATGGCTCAAGTATCCTATTCCCTTGTCCTACGATTAAGTTTACAAGAAATATCGGTTGGCTAGAATTTGCTGCTTGAGCATTAACGACATATTTCCCTTCTACCATATTTGTAATACTGAATAATACAAACCAATCTCCTCCATAATCTGCAACAGCTTCTATCTGTCGATCACCAAACATTACAGTAACATGAGTGCCAGGATTTGAGCGACCAGCTATTCGTATAGCATCATCTTTATATACGGTTAACTCTCCGCTATCTGCTATCGCGGCTTTTACATTATTTACCGCTATAGAATCTAGCTTAACATTATCAAAGCTAAGTGACTCACCGGTGCTTTGCCCAAAGGTCTTGAAGAATATGCTGGGATTTGTATCCTGTGCGAATGATTTTGTTGGAAGTACAAGTGATAAAAGGAGAAGTAAAAAGAATCCCACCTTTGAGAAAATATGATTTTTTGTAGTCATTTGTCTAATTTTGTCTTATTAATTAAGTATTGTCAACGCTAATTGATATCGGAAGTGCTTTGGGATTGCCATAGAACAGATAGATATTTTCTCCTCCAATGGGAAGTGATGGAATTCTTACTTTGATTTTTGTATCAGTGGTATTACAACCACTCATTATCTGAAAATCTAATGAGCGTAGGGATTCACTCTCTTGGAATCTGATATCATCACAATCATTTTGCAATTTCCCCTCCGATATTAATGACTCGGTATCTATATCAAGTGTAACCTCCTTCTCAAGTATGATAGATTCTTCATTAGGGATGAATACCGATCTCCTATATGCCCAACTACTCTCTGTCACTGCAACACCTTGCACAGAAGAGTTCTTAAAATGGGAATATACAAAGTATCCCGCAGTAATCGTGGCGATTATAAAGAGAAAAATACCTAATATTTTCAACGATTTCATAGGTACATTTTAGCAGAAATTTCTATCTTTCTCTTGTAATTTCATACAAGATGATACTCGCACAGTTGGCAACATTAAGAGATTCCTTTTTACCTCTCATAGGTACAAATATCTTTTTATCACTCTCCTCTAAGATATCTGGGTCGACACCAACCTTTTCGTGCCCCAAAATGATAGCTAATTCCTCTGGGTAATCGATGCTTTGAAAATTCTCTGCATCATCAGTTAATTCTATTGAATATATAGGGATATTCTGTGATCTTAGCTCTTCTAATGCTTCCTTGGTGGTATCGTAATGCTCAGATGCTACCATCTCAGTTGCACCCAATGCGGTCTTTTCTAGCTTTGGGTTATCTATAGGTGTTGTCATCCCACATAGGTATATTTTCTCTACACTTCCTGCCCCATCAGAGGATCTAAAGATGCTCCCTACATTAAACACCGATCTTATATTATCCAAAACAACGTGTATTTTCATCTAAAAAGATTGTCTAAAATATGCTGGTAGCTATTATCTTCTAAAAGTACCTTTCTTGCAATCTCTCTTGCCTTTTTGAGTGTATCTAAATCATGTATAGAAGCAACCTTAAATGTCGGAATTCCGGCTTGTCTGGTGCCATATACCTCTCCTGGACCTCTTCTCTGTAAATCGTAATCGGCTACATCAAATCCAGATGGATGGGAGGCGAAGTATTTTAATCGCTCTTTTACATCTTCGTCCGTCATGTATTCTTGCCCTGGGATCACATAGCAGTAGGATTGCATGCCATTCCTCCCTATTCTTCCTCGTAATTGGTGTAGTTGTGCAAGACCAAAACGCTCAGCATTTTCAATGGCCATCATTGTTACATCTGGGATATCAATTCCGACCTCTATGACGGTAGTAGAGATGAGAATATTGTATTTTTTGTCTTTAAAATCTTTTAAAATTTGTTCTTTATCTTTGGGTTTTAATTTCCCATGTAAGAATGCGACACTTACCTCTTTTAGATACGTATCTTTTAAGAAATTGAATTCGTTTAATACCGATTTTACAGAGGTCTTCTCTGACTCTTCGATAAGTGGATAGATGACAAAAGCTTGCTCTTTGTACTTAGATTCTTTGATTTTTTTCACTATCCAATTGAAGCAATCTTTCCGCTTCTCGTAAGGAGTATAGTAGGTTTTGATCTCTTTTCTATCCTTGGGTTTCTCTTTGATTTCTGATACATCTAGATTACCAAAGAAAATCTCAGTTAAACTACGTGGAATGGGTGTGGCTGTCATCGTGAGATAGTGTGGTGTCTTTTTAACCTTTGTTTTGAAATACTTCCTCTGTTCTACTCCAAATCTGTGTTGCTCATCTATGACCACCAGATTCATATCCGTAGGTAATTCTTTCTGGTAAAGAATTGCATGTGTACCGATGATTAATTTGTTTTTCTTATTAGATATCGTTTTTTCAGATGAGATACAAAGTTCAATATCGATATTAAAATCCTTGAAAAGCTTTTTAAAGGTATCGTAGTGTTGTGTGGCTAGTACCGTGGTTGGAGCAATTAATACTGCAGAGTAACCAGCGGTAATGGTATTTAGTATTGCTACTGCAGAAACCACCGTTTTACCACTTCCGACGTCCCCATTTAGAAGTCTGTTCATGGGTTTTTCTTCTGCAATTTCTTCAAGGATTATATTTAACGCTTTGTTTTGGTCATCTGTTAATGTATATGGCAAGGATTTGATGAATTTATTGGTAAGCTTTGCATCTGTTTTGATCGAAAGTGATTTTTCCTTTTTTTGTTGTGCTATTTCAGTCTCTATTCTGAATGCAATTTTTAGCATCTCATCAAGGGCAAGACGTTCTCGTGCTTTTATGAAATCTTCTGCTACATTTGGGAAATGTACCTTGGTTATGGCTTCTGGAAGGGTTAGATAGCTATCAATGGGCTCTTTGTTAAGTGGGTCTTTTATGAGATGTGGTATCTCATTTCTAACTCCTTGAAGTTTTGCTCTCAGTATTCTTGAAGAGAGGCCTTTCGTTTCTGGGTATACCCCTATTAATTTCCCTAGATGTGTTTGTTGTGAGATATCTTCTTGTAGTTTCTCTGCTTTTGGGTTGTATATACTTCGTGCTTTGCCTTTGGTAGTAACCTTGCCATTAAATAGATATTTCTCGCCTTCCTTAAATGTTTTAGAAAGATATGGTTGATTAAAGTATGTAAGGGAGAGGGACTGTTTGTCATCTTTTACTTTAACGGTCGTTATCTGCTTTCTAAATCTAGTATATATGGTTTTTGCACTTACAATCTCTGCAACGAAGGTCCCTGCTCCGCTATTGAGAAACTGTTCTATGGAATATACATCCGATGTATCTTGGTATTTGTATGGTACATGGAAAAGCAAATCTCGTAGGGTAAATATATTTAGTTTCTCAAATCTAGAGGATAGTGCATCCCCGATCCCTTTTATTTCTGTTATCTTGGAATTTAACTCCATTCCTTATTATATATTAAGCAGGGTGAGTATTAGAGGGATAGCAATTCCACCAACTAGTATTATAGCTGTGGCTATGTTTATGATATTTCTAATTTTCTTAGATGTTTCTTTTTTCATATTGAATATACTATCAATTCTTTTGATTTTTTAGAATACTCTTAAAGATTCTACTCTTGGAACTGTTGGAATTGGCATACTGTATTGCGCTTACATCGTGACATCTCTTGTCCTTTTGAGTTTTAATCTCTACCATATCTCCAGTTTGTAACTCTTGGTTTAATTTACCTGCTTTGCCATTAATTTTCACTGCTACGGCACTGTCCCCTATTTGAGAATGTATTCTGTATGCAAAATCCAAAGCGGTATCTCCTTTTGAGAGAGGTATGATCTCCCCCTTGGGTGTAAATGCGAATATATCTTCTTGAAAGAGTTTTACTTCTATCGGGATATCTTTCATATCCTTTTGGTTGGTAATATTTTTCTCAATACCTTCGTGGACCTCTTGTACCCATTCATATTTATCAGATGGATTAGCATATCTACTTTTACTTGCCTTGTAGGCTATATGCGATGCTGTCCCATATGTATTGGTATCATGCATATCTCTTGTTAATATCTGCACCTCTACATCCAAATTGGAGATATTGGGGAATTTTACAATGCTATGTATTGCCATATATCCATTTGGCTTAGGATTGGAGATGTAGTCGTCAAATTGGTCAATATTTAGTTCGCCTGTGTCCATGATCTTCTCTAAGACATTGAAACAATCATTGGTATCTTCTGTAATACATCTGAAAGCGATTAAATCAGAGATTGATTTAATATCTGGTGATTTCCACTCCTTTTCATATTTTTTAAGTTTGTTGTAAACACTGTATCGGCTTTTAATCCTACCTGAGATCTTTACAGCTAGTCCTGTCGTCTTAGTTTCTATGAAATGCATGTACTTCTTTAAGAGAGAATTATCAATACCATATTCTTTGTATCTGTTGTCTATGGCGGTGTATTCTACTGGTTGTGTAATCTTGAATACTCTCTCATCTATCTCAGTTTTGATTGGACCCAGATCTAGATATTCTGCAATTTCTGAATATATTGTTTGAGCTTGTTTGAAGTATGTCTTTTTGAAACCCTCATTTACCAACTCGGGATTCCTAACCTTGTCTAGTACACTTGCGAGTTTGATAATGACAGATCGTAAATCCTTTGCGTTATTCAAGATGTACTTGGTAATGATCTCGTCTTTTGTATCTTCGTTCTTTGTTGTCGCCTCTATGACTCTCACACCTTTTACTAAATTCTGCACAGATTCGTCATATTCAGGGTAAAGATCTGTGTCATGTAGTAAAGCAGCTATGATTGTTGTAGCGTCAAATCCCATCTGAGCAACAATTAGTGCCGTACCAAACATGTGTCTCTGAATCTTTTCATCAAGAGACGTTACATCTTCTATGGTGGTCGATATCTCCTTCCTGAACTTCTGAGGACAGAGTCTCAATATATTCTGTTTTGTTTTTTCTAAATCTTCCATAATTAAAAAATCCCCTTGGAAGGGGATAATTAAAAATTCTAATTTATCCCCTTGCGATTATGTCTTGAGTGTAATGTGACATAATTGCTTTCCTACCTTTAGCAACATGGATGAGTAGGATGAAATACTGACAGTATCATTCCAGTCTTCTACTTTCTTGTTGTTAATCTTCACAGCACCTTGTTCTACTAGTCTTCTTGCGATGGATTTGCTACCTGCAAATTCTACAGCCACCAGGAGCTCAGTTATGGAGTATATGTCATGATCTACTGCCTTTTCCTTAATATCCTCACTGTCTTCTTTCTTTTGGAATACTTTCTCAAAATATTTTTGGGCTTTTTCAGCTTCAGCTTTTGACGTAATCTCTTCTGTTACTCTTAAAGCTAATTCTTTCTTCAAAGCAATTGGGTTTTCACCGGCATCTAATCTCTTTTTGTATGCCTTTAGCTCGTCCAATGTTGCAACTGTTAATATCTCAAGCCCTATCAAAATCATTCCGTCAGTAAATGCCATGACCTTGCCATATATATCCTCTGGAGTGTCGTCCATCCTAATCATGTTGCCGGTGGTCTTTCCCATCTTGTCTCCATTAGGATCCGCAAGTAATTTTCCAGCTAATACAATTTTTTCTTTGTTTAGGTGATTGAATACCATATCTCTACCTGCGAGCATATTGAAGAGTTGGTCATTTCCTCCAACCTCGATATCGATATCCATCATGACGGAGTCATAGCCCTGCATTAATGGGTACAAGAATTCATTTAAATGAATTGGTTTATTTGCTTCTAATCGCTTTTGGAACATATCTCGCTTGAGCATCTGTTGTACTGTAAATTCAGATGCGAGATTTATGATATCTCCGAAATTCAATTTCTCATGCCATTGACTGTTGTAGATGATGTCTACTGGATTCTCTTTGTTGTTGATATCTATGATGTGTGATGCTTGTTCTACATACCTCTTCATGTTGTTTTCAACATCTTCTTTGGTGAGCATTTTTCTGGTGGCTGCTTTGTCAGTTGGATCCCCTATTCTTGCTGTGAAGTCACCAATGAGGAAGATAACGTGATGACCAAGCTTCCTAAAATCCTCGAGTTTTCTCATTCCCACGCTATGCCCTATGTGTAGGGTTTCTCCTGTTGGATCAAATCCTTGGTATATGTTTAATCGTTTTCCTGCGAGTAATTTTTCTTCTAGAACCTTCTTTGAAGGAAGTATCTGTTCTACTCCTTTTTCTAGTATTCGTTCTATGATTTCTTTGTCTGTTTTTACCTTTGTCATAACGGGATAATTATATATGTATTTAATTTACAGAACAAGGGAAAGAGGATATAATTATAGGCTATGGATCAATCTCCTATTGAAAAAGAAAATACTGAAATAGTCGCAAAAAGCCTACCTATCATGGTTTCGGAACTAATGTGTTGGCCACATTCTCAAATTTGCGTTATTTCCAACGAGTTTGATGATAATATGGTCAACAGAAATGAGTTTGAGGGCTATTGCAATGGATTCCTTCACGATGGTGAGGAAGATCAGATATTGGAAGCGCTCGTAGAATGTGGTGACCCAATTGATTTAGCACGTCCATTAGTTATTTCTGCAAGAATTAGTGCAGAAAATGCAGATTCATCAGTTCTTTCTTTTTATTGTGGAGCTACTGGTGCATGGGGATATGAATGTTCAATCAAGCTTGAGAATGGACAGGTAAAATCTGCACTTATTTTCACTCGCGACGAGCATGGGATGCCAATTCTCCGAGATGAAAAAGAAGTTGTGGCTTTGATGTCGGTGGTTAAAAATATCCTTGGAAGTAGAATTAAAGGCGGCTCTAAGGTTGAATTCACTATTAAGTAATATATTTCCTGTTTTTCAACCTATCTGGCATACATTGTTGTTCTGATTTCTTATTTGGTAAATCATGATCATATTCATATCCTTTACCATATCCTAAATCTTTCATAAGTTTGGTTTCTGGGTTACGTATATTTAAAGGCACAGGAAGGTTACCATATTCTTCTATGTCTTTCTTTACCTCTAACTCTGTTTTGTAAGCTGTATTGTCTTTAGGGGCCTTAGAGAGGTATATGGCGAGTTGCATTAGCAATGTCTCACACTCTGGCATACCCAGTTTCTGGCATGCTTCATATACACTGTTTGCGAGTACCAATGCATTAGGATCTGCATTACCTACATCTTCACTAGAGAATCGGAGTAATCTCCTTGCTACATATAACGGATCTTCTCCAGCTTCTAACATTCTTCCTACCCAGTAACATGCGGCATCGGGATTGGATGATCTCATTGATTTATGTATTGCCGATATTATATTGTAATGCTCCTCTCCTGCTTTATCATAGTAAACGGGTTTCTGTATTGTATTCTTTAGTATCTCTGTTGTTACCTTTGCTTTTCC
>CAZNJV010000005.1:0-23972 GCA_964573565.1 uncultured Candidatus Saccharibacteria bacterium
ATTTGGAAATAACTCAGAATATGAATTAATAAAATCCGAAACTTTAGGCCTGTGGGAGGATCCTCGAATCAGTATAGCAAAAAATAAGGTAAACCTACTCCTTAATAAGAATTGGGGCGCTTGGGGGACATGGGATATTGCTGCAGGTCATGCTATTTTATCAGCCGCAGGTGGAGTTACAGCTGATTTTTTAGGGAATGACATAGATTACTATTCCGGAGAAACTATGCTCCTCTCAGGATTCAGTTCTGCAGATTCTATGGGGAGAATAAAGAAACTTCCTTGGTATGGTATGAATAAAGAGGAATATGTTGAGAAATACGAGATTTGTGGCTTTTCTTCCTAAACTAGCCCACAATCTCTAAGCCTTCTGGTGTGATTTTAATAATCTTGAGTGCATTTACAAAAAAGTGAATATCCTGAATATTTAACCCTTTCGCTACTCTAGATAGATCTCTGGAAATATTGGTATATTCCTGAGCACAAAGATCTTTGCTTATTCTCCCCAATACAAGATGCGGTATAAAGTTACCTTGATCCTTCTTCCCTAAAAACTTCCTAATATCCAGATACATCTTCCTCATCTCCTCCCCACCCTCTTTAACATCAAGGTATACAAGTTCCTTGTACTTTCTAGAAATTCCTAGCTTGCTAGTATTGAATACGACCCTGAAAGGGCTAAAGCAAAATCTCATAAGTCTGTATTTCAATATTGGTATCTCCAAGAAAGGTAGCCGAATATCCAAAGGAACCATAACCATATGGTAGCTATTAGGGTTGCTCCATCTCACAGAAATATCCAGATCATCAAAGACCTTACCAAGTTCAGAGGATACTTTACGTATTTTTTGATTAGCTTCCTTGTCAGGGCAGAATCCCAAGAAAAACATAATTCTACTTAGCTATCTTATCTATTCCTCCCATGAAAGGTCTCAACACTTCTGGAACTGTAATTGAGCCATCTGCTTGCTGATATGCCTCTACCAATGCAACCATCAATCTACTTGTTGCTAAACCAGAGCCGTTAAGAGTATGCATATATCTTGGCTTCCCACCATCTGCAGGTTTGTACCTCATATTCCCTCTTCTAGCCTGGTAGTCAGTAACATTTGAGACTGAACTTACTTCGTAGTATGTATCCATAGTTGGCATGTATACCTCAATATCATAGGTTCTAGCAGCACCTGCAGAACAATCTCCTGCAGCTAACTTTACCACTCTGTAATGTAATCCTAATTTCTTTACCAAATCTTCAGCCTTTGCGACCAGTTCATCAAATGCTTCCTTAGACTTATCATCAGCTGTAAATTGATACATCTCTACCTTGTTAAACTGATGCATTCGGATCAAACCCTTTTCACTTGCTCTGTAGGTACCCGCTTCTCTTCTGTAGCATGGTGTATATGCAAAGAATTTCTTAGGAAGATCTTTCTCTTCTAACATAGAGTCTCTGTAGATGTTTGTTAATACTGTCTCTGCAGTAGGAACTAAACATAGTCCATCCTGTACCCAATATACATCATCCTTAAACTTTGGAAGTTGTCCTGCGGCATATGCAGATTGCTCAATAACAAGATTAGGAGGGATTATCATCTCGTACCCTGAGTTATTATGCTCTGATATGAAGAAGTTGATCAATGCCCATTCTAATCTTGCACCCAAACCCTTATACATTGGGAAGTTTGCACCAGATATTTTTGCTGCAGTTTCCAAATCAAATATGTCTAAATTCTTTCCTAGCTCTACATGATCCTTAATCTGAAAATCAAATGTTGGTTTCTCTCCAACCACCTTTATAACCTCATTATTCTCCTTACCTCCTGCAACAACATCCTCATCAGAGATATTTGGTAACACCTCCATCTTTGATTTAAGCTCTGCTTCTACCGCCTTTAATTTTTCTTCGATACCTTTCACCTCTTCTGCCTTAACCTTCAAATCTGCAATTAGTTGTTTAAACTCATCTCCACCCTTTTCAACCTTAGCCATCTTCTCATTAAAAGCATTCTGCTCTCCTCTCTTCACATCATATTCCGTCTGAAGTTCTTTTCTCTGATTGTAAAGATTAATTATGGTATCCAAATCCAACATCTCAGGTTCCATTCGCTTAAGTAATGCTTCCTTAACTTTCTCTTTCTCCTCTACTATCTTTTTAATATCTATCATCTGTCTGTTTCTTTAATTTAAATATACAAAACAAAAATTTTGAAAGTAATTAATTCGTCCTCCTAGAGGACTGAAGATGATGATGAGTTGTAAAAATATCTTCTCATTTCTAGGTTTATTATATTCTCCCCATCTGGTATTATCAAGATTATGTTACAGTACAACAAGAAATTTAAGCAATTAATTGAAAAATCTAAGAATATTTTGATCATTACCCATAGAAGTCCTGATATTGATGCCTTCTGTAGCATGATTATGACCAAGCTTTTCATCGAGCAGCTAGATCCTAGGAAGAATGTTGTTATGAAGGCAAGACAGATGCCTACCGCCAATCTTCCGGGGATGAAAGCTATCCATGTAGTAGAAGAATTAAGAGAAGGAGAAGAGGATTTAATAATTGTTACAGATGCTGGGAAGATGGATCTATGCTTAGATTTCGCAAGAGATCAGTTGAAAGATACCAGCAAGGAGATTGTTTGTATCGATCATCACACGGAGGTAGAAAATAACACAGATGGTTTTGTGATTAATGAGAAGAGAAGCTCTGCTACAGAACAGATATTTGCAAGTTTTAAAGATATACTCGGAAAGAAATTTGTATTAACAAGAGACATTGCAGAGTTAATCCAATATGGGATAGTCGCAGATACCGGAAGATTTCTTTACGAGACGACTACCCCGGATACACTTAGAATATTTGCTGATGCTAAGCAGGTTTTCAATGTAGACATGGAGGCTATGTCTTACAATGCGGCTAAATTCCCAAAAGAAGCATCTCCTGCCATCATCTCATATCTCAAGACTCTAACAATCGAAAAAGATATGGCATATATGTATATATCACTCGATGAGATTGAGAAGGCAGGATTAACCAAAACTGGAGTCAATGAAGCACAAGCATTTCTTAGAGATAGGTATATTAGGTTCATCCAAGGTGTACATTGGGGATTTGTAATTAAGCCAGATTTTGATAACCAAGATACATGGTTTGTATCCTTCAGAGGTACTAAGGGATATCAAGAGGTCGGAGAGATTGCACAACTACTCGGAGGTGGTGGCCATCCATATGCATCAGCATCACCATTAAAAGCTAAAACCGCAGAAGAAGCATTAGAAAAAGTATTAGCTGCTATCCACCAGCACTTACAAATTTCTTAACATTAATCTTCCATACCCAGTAACTGATTCTTAGCAACAAAATTGCTATTCCTGTTCCCAATATTAATATCGATGGAGTTATCTTCCCTGTTAAAATTTCCGATGGGATAGTAGAAACAAATGCAATTGGAATTACAGTGTAGAAAACAAACTGCAAAGATTGAACATATATACTAGTTGGATAACGAGTTAACCCAAGAATCTCCTTAGCGATACTCATAAACCCATTTCTTGGTATGGATAGTGTAAAACTCGCGAAGAAAAGGTAAATGGCATACCAAATAATTGCAGCTAAAATCAACGCGAAAATGAAGAACAATAAGTTAGTAATAGAGATGGATGTCCAATTAACTACAAAGTAATACCCTATCAAGATTATCCCTGATAATGCTGATATCAAATTATACATTGAGAATTCCCCAAAAGAAGTTAACCAGGCAGAAGAGATTGGCTTTGTGAGGGTAAAATCAAAATCTCCATCTACCACATGTCTTTCTAACATAGAAAGGTTTACTCCAAAGAATGCCCAACCCGAATAGTTCAGTAAGTTCCAGATGCCAAGTACAAGGTATGCTTCAGATCTAGACCATCCCGCTAGATATTCTTGGTTCCCAAAAACTACAGAAAGAAGAAGTAATTGCGTTAGCAATATGAAGATGGTTCTTAGGAACCTTACGAAGATCTCCCCCTTGTACGCCCTGCTTTTTTTAAGGCTTGCCCTCAAGCATAGTATCCATATCTTCCAATATCTAAATATATTTTGTTTAAATACCTTCTGCGGCATATTTCCTTATGGATATAGAATAGAGAATTTTATACACAAAATACAAAGTAACTAACCATATAAATCCGATAATAAATCCTGTGTAAATATCATAGTTAGTCATCCTTCCTATCAATATTTCAATTGGAAAAGATAATGTATATCTAAATGGTAAAACCTTCAAAGCAAATTCAGCTACAAAAGGAAGTATTACTAGTGGTATAAATTCACCCGAAAGTAACGCTGCGATATTAAAATAGAAGATTCTCATCCCTTCCATGCTTTTGTTGTAGAATGCCAACAAAGAGAAAATATTCCCTAGGAAGAAATTAATAAAGAAGCCCATTACAATTCCTAGAATGGCTAGAAATATTAGGTATGGATTAAAATCCATAACCCAAAGATCCAATCTAATCGCTAAAAACATTCCAAGTATGAATGCTGGAGCAGATACCATAAGGCGGAAAAGATTTGAACCGAGGTTGTTACCAATATAGCAGTTAAGATAGCTTGTGGGTTTGAGCAACAGATTCGAAAACTTACCATTCAAAATTTGCCTAACACCCTCCTCTGGTGTTATATCCGCCATCAATCTTCCGACAACAAGGATGAGGATATAGTAGGTTACAACATAACCTTGATCTATACTTCCTGTGATCTTAGATGATGCTAACCACACAAAGCACAGTCCTGCAATCTTTATAACGTCAGATATAATCCATGAGATTAGCTGTCCTTTATGCATATACTCTTGAGCGAAGTATAACTTCAGATGTTTTTTTATAACTTCTTTCCAATTAGTTTTCTTTTTTGTTCTTTCTCTCATTTTCTAGTTCTTTTACCTTCCACATAAATATTTTGCTTTTGTCTTTTGCATTAGGATAATCAATTGTGAAGCTGTAAGCCATCTCTAATATTGCTCTTGGTTTTTCTTTTGCCCATTTAATGTACATTGTTGTTCGTTTTGTATCTCCTAGCTTCCCAGCCAATCTTAATCCATATACTTGGTACTCGGTAGATATATATTTGTGTTTGTCTCCAAACATTCTCTTGGGATTATCTTTTATTTCATCCATATTAAAAAGTTCTGGTTGTTTACCTTCTTTTTTTCCTTCTGTTTGTGGTTTTAGGTTTTTTAATATATCTGATATGGATTCCATAGTTAATGATATCAGAAATATATATATTAAAGGATATTGACCTATAGAGTTCGGTTTGATAGAATGTTGGTCTTGTTCTTGAATAAAAGAATACATCGATAACGAGACTCCCTGGAGTGTGGAGGATCCCTCCCTTACCTTTGATGCTTAGCATCATATTGTGTTAACAGGCCAATCCTCCCACTCTCTCGTTATTATTTTGTTAGCCCCCATAGCTCAGTCCGCCAGAGCATTGCCTTGGTAAGGTAAACGTCATGAGTTCAAATCTCATTGGGGGCACCAACAACGATCCGACCTCTGTCTTTGCACACTACGTGCTATTGATAAAAAAGACAGAGGTTGGTTAATTCTTTTCAACCTTGTCTTCCTTTTTAATATTCTCCTTGAATCTGACTCTGTCCTTGTATATCTGTTTTGTCGTATTCTCTACCTCTACCCTCATCTGTGGGAAGAAAGTACCCTCTCTACCAGAAATATCTTCTAAGAACCAGAAAATTCTTTCACTCTGACCATAACCACTTACAGGAGGCATACCATATTCCAACATCTCTACAAAATCAATATCCAACATCTGTGCTTCACTATCTCCACTATCTCTCATAGCCTGTTGCTCAAGGAATCGGTCTAACTGATCTTGAGGATCATTAATCTCAGAATAGCCATTACCTAATTCACTACCAGCAATAACCACCTGGAATCTCTCTGTTAGATCAGGATTATCCTGATGTGATTTTGCTAAAGGCGAAACGAATTTAGGTTGATTAACCAAGAATGCAGGTCCAGATATGGTAGCTCTAATAGCTTTCCAAAGAGTATCTATCATCCTATTCCTGTTAACCTCTCCACCCATCTCAATATGGTTATCATTTATAGCTTTCAAAATCTTCTCATCCGAATCATTAAAAATATCAATATCAAATCTCTCTTTTATAACGGTAGTGTAATCAATTTCCTTCCATTCATCAGCTAAATCAAAAGTATGACCTCGAGTTGTAAATTTGGTTCTTCCATATACCTTGTTTGCTACCTCTAAGAAAAGTTTCTTTACTAATTCCATATTGTCCCTAAAGTTTGCATATGCCCAATACCACTCAATATCTTGGAATTCTTGCAAATGCTCATCATCCATACCCTCATTTCTAAAGTTTGGACCAAATGTATATATCTTTTCATATCCACCACCTATTAATCGCTTCTGATATAGCTCAGTTGATATTCTAAGGTAAAAGTCTTGGTTCAACGCATTGTGATGTGTAACAAATGGAGTAGCATCAGCTCCTCCAGTTACAGCTTCCATTACAGGGACCTCAACTTCCATAAAGCCCTCACTTCTCAAAAGGTCTCTTTGAACCTGCCAGAATTTCGCTTTTCGCTTAAACATTTCAAAGCTATTTTTGTCTACAACTAAGTCTAAATATCTTCTTCTAAATATCTGTTCTTTATTTTCTAATTTTCGTGGAATTGGTCTTAAAGCTTTGGAAAGTAATCTGATGTTTTTCACCATAACTGAGATTTCACCGGTTTTGGTTTTACCAATAGTTCCATAGACTTCAACAAAATCTGCCAAATCCAGAAGCGTAAGTTTATCAAACCCTAGATATCCTTTTGTTAGATCTTCAATAAGTTCACTTTCTCTAATCATTATTTGGATTGTTCCCGATTGATCCATTATATTTCCAAACAAAAGTTGTCCATGCTCTCTCCAAGCCACTACTCTTCCAGCAAGACATACTTCTTGCCCTTCATATTTCTCAAAGTTACTTAATATCTCACCATTAGGGAACTGCTTATATGACTTTGCAGGATATATCTCCACACCCAATTTCTTGAGAGCTTCAATCTTCTCTAATCTTACCTGTCTTTGCCCGAGCATGTCACTCCTTTGTGTATCCTCCATCATGTAGCTCTAAAAAGTTATATAAACAATAGAGTATTATATCACAGGGAATATAGAGTGTTTAAATCTTTTTTACTATAACAATGTTTTCAGAAATTACCATCATCTTACTTCCTTTCCCATTAAAAATAGCTTCCTCTCCTGATTGTAGATCGTAATAAGGATCTAGTGATACTAATTTGTAATTTCCTCCAGGAACCATGAAACGATACTTTCCTTTTTCATTCGTCACCCTTTTTGCATATACCGTATTAAATTCTGTTTCCAACAAACCGATTTGTACTCCCTCCTTTGGATTTCCCATAAAATCCCTGACCATTCCGAATTTGTATAATTCCTGTCTTTTCATAATCATTCCTATTAGTAAAATTACCATATATACAATCAGAAGGATCAAATTTAGGAGACTATTAAGTTTGACATATGAAATTATTGAGAATGCCAAACCCGCTAGCACCAATATATTGATTATGATTGAAGACCACTTGATTACCCTATTCCTTGCAATTGCACCAGCATATTCAGCTAAGGATTTATTTACATGATCAACGGGAATAGAATAGCCAAGGGCAGAAGAAGAATCATAATAGAAGTTTCCACCATTGTATATATTGTTGTACGGAAGATCTTGTATACCAGATATTAGTCTAGATGGGAATAAATAATTATTGGCCTGGACAACAATATTATATTGTCCGCTTTTAATTGACGATTCAAATATTCCATACATATTTGTGATTTCTGTAGCTATCAATGTCCCTTCCGAACTATATATTCTTACAATGGCATTAGGTAATGGTTCCTTTGTAACAGAATCATATACCAATCCACAATTTCTCTTCTTTCTTCCCAAACCTAGCAAAGCCAGTAATACGGAGATAAATCGCGTCATATATACCATGGCATATGAGCTACCAATACCCACAGAAACTGCAGGAGAGATTACAACCACAGCAAGAGATACAGCAGAGATTTTTTGCGATACATCCTGAGATATCGGAAGTTCTTTGATTGTATTATTTATCTGCTTGCTTACCGTTGTAATGCTTGTTGCAAGAACTGCAACAACCTCTTTTAGTGTTGTTCTATTAGAATCATTATTGGAGATATCTCCAATTAACTCGTCAAGAACAGTTTCTTGTTTAGGAGGTGTTTCTGTATTATCAATAACCTCTTGGTCATCTTGAGTAACAACTGGCGGTTCTTCTTCTGGAGTATATTTATATGACATCGCACCTGTCCCTGTTAAGTCGCTAATTATCCAATATGCACTTCCAGATATTACTGAAGATGTCATTTGGTTTGAAGTAAGGATATAACCATCTGTGCACCCGAATGCAACAGCACTTAATGTTGTAGCATTGGGACATACCAATACTCTATTATCATCAACTCCTTTTGGTACATACATATCGTACTTACTCGCAGCTCCTGGAGCAGATGCTAAGTTATGTACTAAAACTTTTTTACTCGTAAGATTTAGAATCCCTTCAACATTTGCCCATGATCTACTTGCAGTAAGATCTGTTACTATGTTGGCAATGACCTTTTTCGTGAGGCCACTACCGAAATATAGCTTTATATTTCGTCCTGCTCCTTTAAACACCTCCGATGGTATTGTTGCATCTAGAGAACTTGAAGTATCGATAACCGACATACTAGTATTTAAATCTGTTATAGATACTGGTGTATATACTATTGAATATATATAGTTGATTGGATAGCCCCTATTAACGTTAGGGTGGATACTCCATATGGTTGTGAAATCCCAATTAACATCTGTATAGGTCGTCAATGTCCTCATCTCTGTTGTAGTCTTTCCTGTTCCACCTGCACCAGTAGTATAACCAGAAGTTTCCATATCCCAAAAGCTATTTACTATCTTCGTATATGTAGTCTCATATATCCCAACTAATCCACCACTAGTAGTCTCGGGACTCCCAGAATTAACAACACTTGCAGAGTATGAGTTCTCTATTGTTCCATTTGCAAAACGCCCAACAAGGCCAGCAATCCCAATTCCATCTCTGTACGCATCATTCTCTATTACGTTCCCATTGGCATAACAATTTCTAATTAGTATCGTATCCGCACCTGGATTTAAAAATGAAATTGCTTCACCTACAAGTCCACCAATCAAATCATCGCCTGTGACGCTTCCTGTTGCATAACTTCGGTCAACAGCTATTGTAGAATTCGCATAAGCTATTAAATCACCTATTAATCCCCCGGCTTGTGAATCAGCAATAACATTCCCTGACGCATAGGAGTCTAAAACATCTCCATAATTTTGACCTATTAATCCACCAACTAATTCATTTCCCGTAACGCTCCCAGTCGAATATGAATTATTAATATCACCACAGTTTTCTCCAACTAATCCTCCAACTCTTAAGTAGGAGCCCGAGACATTTACAGAAGAACTAGAATCATGAAGATTGTAGCAAGATATCCCTACCAATCCTCCAACTTTTTCATTTCCACTTACGTTTCCACTGAGTACATTGATATTTTCCATCTCAGCAGAGCCCAATATATTTATCGTACCATTGTTCTCACAACTACCAAAAGTTCCCGCAATAGATCCCACCGCCGTTCCATCTGTGGAAGTGATATCTACATCTGCGAGATTTATATTTCCTACATAAGAGTGATTTCCTAACACTCCAAATAATCCTACATATATATCGTCAGCAATATTACTATTAATAGTTAATCCCGTTATAGTATGGCCATCGCCATCAAGCGAACCAACAAAAGGATTGCTTACACTATTTCCAATTGGGACAAATCCTCTGCCAGAATTCCAAGTGCTCGTAGCAGAACAATCAATGTTATTCTTTAAAATATAATAAGCACCCAAATTGTATGACATTCCTTGAAGCAACTTACAATCAGTTATCTCGTATGGAGAAGATTCCGTTCCATAACCTAATCCGGCAAATCCGAAAAATGGATATCCATTATTTATACTAGAATTAATATTCCATACAGAATCGAAATCCCAGCCAGCAGCAGTATATGTAGCTAATGTTTTCATTTCTGCAGTAGTTTTTCCTGTCCCTCCGGCACTCGTAGTATAACCAGCAGTTTCCATATTCCAGAAGCTATTACTAATAATTGCTGTTTCGCTAGAGTCTATCTTTCCACAAAATCCGCCTGTTGACTCAGATGGTGTTCCAGAATCTATAGCTCCCGTTGAATACGAATTCTCAATGGTACCATTATCTATTTCACCAACAAATCCCCCTATATAATACCCATCTCTATTTAACTGACTTTCTGTAATATTCCCAGTGGCATAACAATTTTTTACTAAAGCTGCGCTCTTCGATTTTGTCCCCCATCCTGTCATAAAACCAATAAAACCTGCGATATCATCATCACCTGTTACATTTCCTGTTGCATAGCTACGCTCAATGGTTGCATAGTGTGAAGAACTTACTGTAAATAGACCTACAAGACCACCTCCTTCATAACCCGTAACCGAAACGTTACCTTTTGCATATGAATCCGAAATACTTCCAGATGCTGTTCCGACGAGTCCTCCCGCAGCGACATTATTAGAAGTTACATTTCCTGTGGATGAGCTTCTTGTTATGTCACCCATCATCTCTCCAATCAATCCTCCAACAGAAGCATTCCCCACAACAGTAACTGATGCAGAGCTATTTGCTAAATCATAGGCAGAGGAACCGAGTAGTCCACCTACATTTAAGTTACCATGCACATTTCCACTAGTAATATGAATATTATTGAGTGTTGAACTTCCAGAAGCATTAGAAAAACCAATGGCACCTGCCAAAGCTCCAACATTGGAATAGGTAGACGCAGTAATCGAGACATTGCTTAGAGATATGTTTTCTATTACAACTCCATCATCTATGGCACCAAATAATCCTACATATCCACCTACAACACTTGGTTTATTGATAGTTAAACCAGAAATAGTAAACCCATTCCCCTCTAGCATTCCTACAAACGGATTGCTTGGACTAACACCTATGGGAATAAAACCATCTCCCGAGTTCCAGGTACTTGTAGCAGAACAATTTATATCTTGGTTAAGTGAAAAATATGAGGATAAATAATATCTTATTTCTTGAAGTTGAGAACAATTTGTAATTACATAAGGAGAAGAAATAGTCCCCAATCCTGCTCCAGAGAATACAGGTGCTACAAGAGTATAAGTCACACTTGTTGCACCATCCTGTGCTGTTACTATCAAAGTATCTCCATATTCGATAGGGTTACTAAGATCTGAATCATTCCAAGTTTGATTAGTTTCTCCTTTTGAAAGATTGGACAAAAATTCTGATTTTGATGTATTGGCAAGAACATTTGTGATTGTTTCATTTGCAGTTCCCCCTGCACTTACTGTATAGGCAGAAGATGTAACTGTTGCTACATGACTACCTTCTGCGTTTACCGAAATGGTATATGTCACTACTGTGGTTCCATCTTCTGCCGTGACAACTAGCGTATTATTTGAAACGACAGGATTACTAACACTACTACTATCCCACGTTTGATTTGCATTGCCCTTTGAAAGAGCTGCCAAGAATGTAACCTTGGAAGTTCCGAATGGCACATTTGTTATCGTTTCGTTAGAAGTTCCACCAGCACTTACTGTATATGACGAAGATACTACTGTAGCATTATGGCTTACACCAGCAGGAACATAATTAATAGGATATCCATTGTTTACGCTGCCATCAATACTCCATATAGTTGAAAAATCCCACCCAGAGTACGTACCCTGGATCTTCATAGCAGAAGTATTTTCTGGAATACCTTTTCCAGTATCAGAATGTCCAGAAGTCTGTTGATCATAATATGAATCACTTACAGTCCCTTGTATATCTCCAACAAATCCTCCAACATTTGTAGAACCAGTAACTAAACCTTTTGAATATGAGTATGACAATGTTCTGCCACCCCATCCAAAGCCTCCGGCAAAACCTCCTACAGCATCACTACCTGTCACGTTTCCTGTTGCGAAACTATTAGAAATATCTGCAAGTCCCGCGCCAACAAATCCTCCAATTCTCGTTCCAGTAGTTATTATGCTTCCGACATTACCTGTTGCATAACATTTTGATACAGGCATATTCTCAACCCACCCTACTAAACCACCAGCTTCCCAGTAACTATCTACCTTTCCAGTTGCATACGAGTTAGTTATACCTCCGGATGCATATCCTGCCAATCCACCTGTAGCCCACTGATCTGAAGCAGAAGGGTTATTTTCTATGACGTTTCCAGTAGCATAAGAGTTCGAGATGGCACCCGTGCTATACCCTATTAAACCTCCCGTTGGGTTTCCTGTACTAGACACATTTCCCGTAGCATAGCAGCTATCAACCACTGTATCTATTAACCTTCCTACTAACCCTCCTACAAAATTCACCCCTGTAACACTAACGGATGCAGAAGAGTCTGATAATGTTCCTGGTTCCATATTCCCTAATAAACCACCAACCGTATGGTATCCCACAATCGTCCCACTAGAAATATGTACATTTAGTATACTTGAAGAATCATACGCGCTCCCAGCCAAAGCCCCAACAAATTCATTCCCCGGGGAAGAGAACTGAACATTAGCAATGGTAAGATTTTTTACAGTTGCTCCTGACAAGGAAGTGAATATCCCTTGTATATTTGTCCCCGTAAAGTCACTAATTGTTTTTCCATTTCCATCTAAAACCCCTGTGAATGTTCCCAAGGAGCCCCAACTTGTAACTGAAGAACAAGTGAAATCATTTTGTATTATATAGTGTGCCCCTAAATTACCCGATATACCCTGGAAATCTGTGCAATTTGTAATTTGATAAGGGTTTCCTACAGATCCATCTCCTCCACCAAAGGCTTTTACAGAAAAAAATAGTCCTTGAAAAAATCCTATGAATAAAAAACAAACAATTAAACTAGATCCCAACAAGATCCAAAGCAGATTTTTTCGAGATTTCATGATATATAAAATATACAGAGGAGAAGTATGATAGTCAATAAATTTCCGCTATAGGAATGGCATTTCTCATCTTCGTCTTTTTAATATATAATCAGAAATATTAATTTCATCTTTCACCCTATGGAAGATCTTCTACAAAAAGTCACATCCCTCAGCAAAAGAAGAGGAATCATATTTCAGAATTCTGAGATATATGGCGGTATAGGAGGCTTCTATGACTATGGTCCTGTAGGTGTTGAGATGAAAAACAATCTCAAGAGGTATTGGTGGAAGTACATGGTAGACAAGCGAGAGAATGTCGTTGGTATAGATGGGACCATAATTACACATCCAAAAGTTTGGGAAGCATCTGGCCATGTTAAAAGCTTCGGTGATGAAGCCGTAGAATGTAAAAAATGTCATGCACGATTCAGACCAGAAGATGTAGAAGGTAAATGCCCAAGATGTGGTGGTACAGATTTCACAGAGGCTAGAAAATACAACCTACTCTTCAATACAGAGATCGGGGTTGTGGAAGGAGATAAGGTTCCTGCGTATTTAAGAGGAGAAGCTTGCCAAACAATATATCTTGATTTCAAGAATGTGGTTGATTCAACACGACAACAGATTCCTTTTGGTATTGCACAGATAGGTAAAGCATTCAGAAATGAAATTACTCCTAACAAATTTACCTTTAGAACAAGGGAGTTCGAACAGTGGGATCTTCAGTATTTTGTACATCCATCAATGATGGAAGAAGCTTTTGAATACTGGAAGAGTGAAAGAATGAACTTCTACAAGAAGCTTTACCGAAAGCATGACAATTTGAGGTTCTATGAACATCCTCAAGACAAACTTGTCTTCTATGCAAAGAAAGCATTTGATATTGAATATTTAGCACCATGGGGTTGGGCTGAAAATGAAGGTATTCATTGGAGATCTGACTATGATTTGACACAACATAGCAAATTCTCCGGTAAAGACCTTTCATATACTGATCCTCAAACTGGTGAGAAATATATTCCTCACATCGTAGAGACTTCTGGTGGTGTAGATAGGACATTCTTGTTCTTACTCTTGGATTCATATGAGGAAGAGACATTGGCAAATGGAGAGATTAGAACCGTATTGAAAGTAAATTCTGAGATAGCTGCTTACAAGGCTGCTGTATTCCCATTGGTATCTAACAAACCAGAGATTGTGAACAAGGCAAGAGAGATATTTGAGACATTAACAGATACCAAGAGAGTTGTCTGGGATGCAAGAGGAAACATCGGTAAGAGATACCGATACCAAGATGAGATTGGTACTCCATACTGTATCACAGTTGATTATCAGACATTGGAAGACAATACTGTGACAGTCAGAGACAGGGATACTATGGAACAAAAACGAGTAAGTATCGAAGACCTAGCAAATATCTAGAACTTTGTATTTCACTGTCTTTCCATTCACTTTGATACTGACCTCCTGGCCTTTTTTGCTCTTCACTAAAGCTTTGCCCAAAGGAGAATGATCAGAGATCTTCCCACTAAGTGGATCTGCTTCTAATGCATCAACAATAGTAAGGGATTTCTTTTTGCCACCAACTTCTACTGTGATTTCAGAACCAATCCCAATTTTCCCAGGATTACAAACCTTTTTAATGAAGATCTTTGCTTTAGCTAATATGTTCTTTAGTTCCGCGATTCTATCTTCTATGGCTTCTTTTTCAACAAGCATTACACTTAGATCGTCAGTGTCTTCACTTAGGTCATTTTGCCTTGCGGTTTCTAGGTTACTAGAAATTTCAGGTTTCTTAACCTTTTCTAAATTATTTAGTTCCTGCTCCAACTTCTCTTTCTTTTCTTTTGTGAGCAATATTTTTTCTTTCTCTTTCATAGCGATGTGTTCTTAATTTAAACTCGCTCTATAGTATATTATATATGACCAAATTCTATGCGCAATCTACCCTCTAAAAATCGCCTATCTACCCTCTCTGTGACTCTCTCCATTTTTTAATTTTTTCATGATCACCTGTTAAGAGTATTTCAGGGACTTTCCATCCGTTGAATTCAATTGGTCTTGTATATTGAGGATAGTCCAATGTAGCGCCATCGTTGAATGATTCATCTGCTAGAGATTCTTCATTTCCTAACACTCCTGGTAATAGCCTAGTAATCCCATCTACTAGGACAAGGGACGCTAGTTCACCTCCAGAGAGGACGTAATCACCTATTGAGAATTCGTAATCAACCAAATTCTCATGGATTCTTTGATCAAATCCTTCATATCTACCACAGAGGATAATCATATGAAGATCTTTCTTCTCCGAGAATTCTTTGAAATCTTTTTGTACTATCTTATGTCCTTTAGGAGTAGTTATTGCTACTATGGTATTTTCTTGTTTTAATTCTTGAATAGCAGCATATATTGGTTCTATCTTTAGAACCATGCCTGGTCCTCCACCACATGGTGTGTCATCTACTGTTTTATGATTGTCTGTAGTCCACTTCCTTAGGTCATGTACATTTATTTCTACTATTCCTTTTCCTTTAGCAGTTCCTACTATTCCTGTATTTATATATTCTTCTACTATGTTAGGGAAGATTGTTATGATATCAAATTTAATCATTCCAACTAAACTTTTCTAATTTAAATTTGAGGTGAAATATATATGGTACCGTCACGGAGAATCGAACTCCGATTGTAGGATTGAGAATCCTATGTCCTAACCGTTAGACGATGACGGCATAACTCATGATTACGGGAGTAATTCTATCATATTTTCCCCCTATTGACATCATATACTCATAGTAATATTATGGTCAGTTAACTAAATTCAGCGTATGTCAGATATGGGTGAAAACATGTATCAGACAACACTGTCCGGGCTTAAGAAGCTAAAAGACGAGCTTAAACATAGAGAAGAAACTCTAAGGACTAAGATCGCAAATACCCTCAATGAGATGCGAAATCAAGGCGATTTACGTGAGAATGATGCTTACTCAATGGCAATTGAAGAGCAACAGATCAATGAGGAAAAAATTCTTGAGCTTAAAGAGAAAATTAAATCAGCAAAAGTTGTTACAGACAAGAATAAAAGTATTGTTGGAATCGGGGATATTGTGACTCTGAAAAATGGTAAAACTGTTAAATATGAAGTTACAAGTGAAGATGAGGCCAATCCTTTAGAGGGAAAGATCTCTCATCTCTCCCCCATTGGCCAAGCTATTATGGGTAAAAAACTTGGAGCAGAGGTTACAATCTCAACACCAAAAGGAGATACCAAATACAAAGTTCAAGCAATTGATTAATGTATTAAAGTTCCAGTAGAAAGAATCTCTTCTATACTGTTTTTCTCTACGAGGTTTTTACCACCACAGATGTAAAAGGAGATATTCTTCTTTTCACAGAATTGAGAACAGGGAGCATCTATCGGCATGCTTTTGTTTACAATATGCCCATCTCCATCACTTATACCGGCTAGCTTGAAATATTCTTTCCACGTAAGGTCTTTGATTGGAAGAGCATTAGGGTTTGTATCTGGATCACTGTCATACACATAGTCGATATTTGAAAGCTTGATGACTCTGTTAACATCCAAAATATTTGCAAACACTGCAGCATCCATATCTGTACTCCAACCCACTTTCAGCCCACCACTTATCAATGTTTTACCTTTTGGATCTTTAAGGAACTCATATGCATCCCCTAGTTTCTTTGGCAGATATGAATTGGCATCATTAATATATCCTTGAACCAAAGCGGCGTTGGTTTGTGTAACCTGCATCGCTATATTATGCAAGGCTTGCTCCTCCTTAATTTCTCCTTCCATTTTTGACTGAATCTCCCTAGAGAGGTATCCACCACCCACAACAATCGCTATCTTCTCAACAGAAGGAAGAATATTCCAATACCACTGTTTTACTTTTTCTAATATCTGGAAATTGATATTTAGATTCTCGTTGAAAAGAATTGAGCCACCAATCTTTAATACAATTTTTTGCTCTGTCATAGTGTTAGTATCAGCGTTAAGGCAAGTATCACATACAAGAATGGTAATATGTAATCTATGAGATGTATTTTCCCAGAGAAACGAATATTCCAGATGGAGATTACGAGATAGAAAGCAAGTGTACTAATTAACGGTATGACAAAGATATTGGTATTCCAAAATATGGTTGTAAGCAAAGCTATGAATATGGAACTCAACAAGGAGATTCCAAGCTCTACCATCCCTACTCGTTTGTGTAGTTTTAGGGAGAAGATTAGGAGTATGAAGGAGGAGATGAAAACAAGTAGTGCAAATATTACGAGAGAGACCCCTATTCTTATGTACACATTCACAAGGAGATAGAGGATTGTAATACAGATGAAATCGAAGATTGCCCTTGTGGCATTGGCTACAGAATATATCTTGTTTAGTGAACTTTTAACATTGAGAAAGAGCACTAAGAAAAGGATCATGGATACTCCTAATACGACATGTCCCAGAATTATATTTCGATTGAAATACAGAAATGCAAGAATTGCGGTATAGAAGATGGCAGGGAGAACGAAATAGCTGAAGAATCGCTCCTTCAAGGATATTTTCACTATTACATCACTATACTTTGATATTTTCTTCCCAGAATACTTTCCAAATACCCTTATGAACCAGGTCTCAAGAAGAAATACTCCCATTACACCTGTTAATATCAATGTAAAATCCTTAGTTATGGGTACAAGATAGTTGAAAAACTCTGTCAAAGCCAGAAGGAGGAAAAGGTATGCTAAATCATTTTGTACTTTTAACCTGTATTCTTTCACTGGGCAGTGTTTTTAATTAATTAAACCTGTAAATCCATTAAATATTGCTACTGTTAATATTAACCACCATGCACCAATAGTAAATAGATCTCCCACTATTTCTTTCAACTTTCCTTTTCTCCAGTATACATAAATCTCAACACAGAGGAGTACAAAAATGAGAATAACAATACCGACACTTATCTGATCTCCTAAGTTAGCATTGAAGATACTGAGAATAATGTTAGATTTGTCATTGTCAGTTTTAAAATACTCTGTGATATCTGTTTGAGATACATTCCCAAGTACATCAGAGGCCATTATTACAATCTTGGTTCCCAAACCTTTTGTTGGAATCTCCACAGTGATATTTTCCTTGTCATCCGATGTTATTGCTATTGTATCCGCACCATTAACAATACGCAGATCTGTCCACGTATTATCTATTCTAAATGTTAGGGTGTATGAGTCTGTACCTTTGCTTACAGCCATGGATGTAAGGTCCACTAGAGGGGCTGTAGAGTCCACTGTGAAGCTTATTTCCGGCGAAACGACATTCTCTCCCTTTACTTGTGCTTTTAGTACATGCTCGCCTTCTGCCCAATCTCCGTTTTTGTCATATTCCCAATTATTTCCAGTAGCAGCAGTCTCTCCCACTACTGCAGATTTATCTGAAATTTCTACAGTATATTCACCCGATACGTTTGCGGTCTCCCCTTGTACATTGATACTTGGATCTGTTGATATAGAAGACTGTACAGGTGATGTTATCCTAATACTCTTAATTTCCCCCTGTTCGTTTCCAACAATCGTACCGCTAGATGATTCTGTGCCTTCTGTCGTGGATGCTCCAGCAACCTGTGTCGTGAGATTACCAAGCATCTGTACTACAAGGGTAGTCTGCTTCCCAAGAAGGACTCCCTGAACCACCGCAACTCCGATATCCTTGTAATTTCCACTCATGATATTGGCGGCATGTGTTGGACTTGCCATCCATGCTTCATGCACACCCTCTGCGGTTTGGAATCCTTTTGCAAGGTTCTCTCCAGCATAAACATAGTTGTATCCTTCTGCCCTTATGAACTGCCATGGTGTTTCTCCATTTGGTCCGAAGTGATCCCAATATTGTTGCTCAAACATATTATTTGCTTTTGCCAAAGCAGCAGCATCTAGTTGAGAGTTTTCATTTAGTGAATTTAGACCACTAGATGTTCGTTCTTGATTGGTAAGACTAATGATATTTTCTATGGAGATTGTACTTGCTTCTACCTTTGTTATTCCAAAGATACCTCCAAAGCTATTTACGAATACTATGATGAATGAATATGCTACTAAAGCCACTTTTCTTAGTAGGTATGGTTTGTATCTGTTCTTTTGAGTTGGAATAAAGAAGTTCTTCATATGGGCATTGTATATACTTTCCTAGTTTAAAGTATTTAATTCAAATAGTCGAGCCTTTATAACGAAAAAGGACCCTTTCGAGTCCTTTCCCATTTTCCTTATCTGCAAGGAAATGCCGGCGGCACTTACTTTACTGCAGATTTCAAAGCTTTTCCAGGTTTGAATGCTGGAACTTTGGTTGCAGGTAACTTGATCTTAGCAAGAGTCTTAGGATTGATTCCAGTTCTAGCAGCTCTTGTTCTGACTTCAAATTTACCGAAACCAGTTAAAAGAACAGGTTCACCATCTTTAAGAGAACCAGAGATTGCTTCGAGAACTGCGTCCAAAGCATCACCTGCCTGTCTCTTTGTTAAACCTGTTGATGCAATTTTATCAACTAAATCTTTTTTTAACATGACGATGACCTCCTTTCTTAAGAGATACTATCCACAAAAGCTTTAAATTAAGTCTTTGTGTATATCCACCTTAAAAATAGGCTATATATAAGCAATCGTCAAGCATGCTATTTACTACAGGGCGGGGAGGTCATTGAACAAAAACTTTGGTATATTAAGGTTTCTCAACGTTACAACTTTGTAAACAATTTACGAAAGATTTTTGCTGTTTAAGCCTTACATTGACGTACGAATGCCTATATACCGGCACATCCAGAGTATTTACATAAAATTCAGTTATGTACAAGCATAATCGTCAATTCCGTGGTACATAAAAGAAAACGGGGAAGAGATTTTGTTCTCTTCCCCTATAGCATTCACGACTAGAAGCTATGCTAAATATTGTTATCTAGCCACCTCTATTGCTCTTGTTTCCCTGATAACAGTCACTTCTACGTTACCAGGATAGCTTTGGGTTTTCTCGATTGCCTGTGCAATCTGCTTTGCCATGACCTTCGCTTCATCATCTGAAACCAAGATTGGTTTAACAATCACACGAAGTTCTCTTCCTGCTCTGATTGCAAATACATCCTCTATCTTCTCTCCTGCAACATCCTTTGCAGCATTCTCAATACCCTCGATTCTTTGAATATATTGTTCGTAGCTATCTTTTCTAGCACCTGGTCTAGCACCTGAGATTGCATCCGCAAGGTATACAATCACAGCTTCTACAGATGTAGGTTCTATATCCATATGGTGTGCTTCGATCGCATTTACAAGCTTGTCACTTAAGACATACTTTCTTGCTACCTGCCCAGAGATATGGTGATGTGGTAAATCAATCTTGTGTGTTAATACCTTTCCTACATCATGAAGCAATGCTGCACGTTTGACCAATTCAACATCAGCACCGACTTCTGCTGCAAGCACTTCTGCTAATCTGATGACCTCAATTGTGTGGGACATCAAGGATTGACCGTAACTGGTTCTGTACTTCATCTTACCAATGAGCTTGAGTAAGCCGATATCAATATCTGGCCAGCCTGCTTCTTCTGCAAGAATCTGTCCGTTCTTTTTAATCTCTAAAGAAATCTCATTCTTAGCTTTTCTTACACACTCTTCAATTGCACCTGGATGAATTCTCCCATCTCCAATGAGTTTGGTCATTGCAACATATGCAATCTCTCTTCTCAAAGGATCAAAAGATGAAAGACCAATAGATGTTGGGGATTCATCAACGATGACATCAACACCTGTGATCTGTTCAAATGATCTGATATTTCTACCTTCTTTTCCGATAATTCTTCCTTTAACTTTCTCATCCTCTACCTTGATACTCTTGGTCGTAGTCTCACCAACATAGTCAGTTGCAACTCTTTGCATAGATTCCACCAAGATATGCTGCGCCTTCTCATCTGCGACAGCCTCTATATTTTTCTCAGCCTGTCTAATCTTCTGAGCTTCATAGCCTTTTAAATCTTCCTCTATCTCCTTCTTCAATCTCTCAGTAGCTTCCTCTCTGGAAAGTCCTGATATCTTCTCCAATTCGGTTTTTAATTGGATTCTGGAATCTTCCATTCGCTTCATGGTCTCCTTAAGATCACTATCCATCTTTTCTAGTTCGGAACTCTTTTCATCCAAGATCTTAGATCTTTTGTTTAAAGTCTTCTCTCTTTCAATGAGGATCTCTTCATGTTCTGTATTCTCTCTCCTCATGTCTTTTAATCGCTTCTCTTCACGCTCTCTTAGACCTGAGAGCTCTTCCTCAGCTTCTTCGAATTTCTTACTCATCATCTTCTTGGCAGCTGCCTCTATTTCAGATTCAGGAATCTTGTTTACGTTTACCCACTTAAATACATATTTAAGCAGCGCAACTGATCCTCCTGCAGCAGCAACGACAGAAGCAAGTATTATTGCTAATGTTTCCATCACGCTTCTATTTAAAATTTAATCGGTCCTATTAAACTACTTTATGGGAATACCCCGCTGTGATAGCGGTTTTTAATGAATTACTCTCTTTAATTTTATCAAATATATATTTCATAAAATTAATAATTATCAATATATTCAATCGTAAAAAGTGTTTAATACTAGGACTTCACAATGATATCATTTTTAGTCTAATTCCTCAATCCAAATGCGAATTCACCCATTTTTAATTTTTGCCTTCTAGACTAGAGACATGAGGGCGAAGGAACATAATTATGCTTTTATTGATAGTCAAAATTTGAATTTGGGTATAAAGGATTTAGGTTGGAGTCTAGATTTTAAAAAATTTAGAATCTATTTAAGTAATAAGTATCGTGTTAAAAAGGCATTTCTATTTCTTGGTTTCGTTGCGAAATATAAACGTTTGTATGAAGATTTGTCTTCATATGGATATATTCTAATTTTCAAACCTGTAATTCAGAATCGTGATGGAAGACTTAAAGGGAATATAGATGCAGAATTAGTAATGTATGTGATGAAGGAGATCAACAATTTCGGTTATGCAGTTATCGTTTCTGGAGACGGAGACTTCTATTGCCTAATCAAATATTTAGAGGAATTACATAAGTTGAAGGCTATATTGATACCCAACCAAAAGTCTTCATCATCTTTACTAGAAAAATTCTCAAACAAGAAAGTGCTTCTGGAATTTGAGCGAGAAAAGCTGGAAAATAAAAAGTGGAAGGCGTAGCTATATACCACTCGAGTATATGTTCGTTTTCTCCCTCGTGATAGTTGATTATATCAAACCAGGGAAAGATTCTTCAACTAAGTTCATCTATTTAATTCCTCAATCAGGCGTTGGTAGTACCTAAGATTGTGAATTGTCGCCAATGTCATACCGGTTGCTTCCCCAGCCTTCAGCATCTGATGCACATATGCTCTGCTATGATTTTTGCAGGTATAGCAATCACATTGGGAATCAATTGGTCTCTGATCATTTGCATACTCTTGGTTATTAATCCTCAAAACCTCTCCTTCAATATCAGAAGAGTACAACGTACCATGCCTTGCATTCCTCGTAACTAAAACTGTATCAAATACCGTATATCCAATCTTAGCAGCTCTACGAATATCTTCTGGTTTCCCCACTCCCATTGCATATTTGAATTTGTCCTTTGGGGTATTTTCTACAACTGCAGTCATTTCATCTAATACTAACTGTCCATCAGCATCAACTACAAATCCTCCGAAATTGTATCCATCAAATCCAATTTCAGTTAAAGCTTTGGCACATTTCTCTCTTAAATCAGGGAAATTTGCACCCTGTACTACACAGCTTAACAATTTCCCGGTCTTTGCAGTTCCTCCATATACATTTTCGAAATGATCCTTGCACCTCTTTGCCCAGGCGATTGTTCTTTCTACAGAAAGTTCAGCCTCTTCCCTCGTTAAATCTGTCTTTCTGCAATCATCCAAGGTTACCAGGATATCGGAACCAATAGCGATCTGGGTATCTATGGAACTCTCTGGAGTGAGTTCATACACATCCCCTGTCCAAGGAGATTTAAATGTTGCACCATTTTCATGTACTTTCCCATTCCATTTTTTTGAATGGATTAGAGAAAATACTTGAAAGCCACCAGAATCAGTAAGAACAATTCCATCCCAATTCATAAATTTCTTTATACCACCCAACTCCTTCAGTCTTTCGGGACCAGGAGACATTAACAAATGTAAAGTATTTGTAACAATGGCTTCTGTTCCAGTTGCTTTTAATTGCTCGGTAGTTAAGAATCTAACTGCACCTCTTGTGGCATCGGGCATAAATATATGTTTTTTACCAAAGTCTTCTAATGTAATCATAGTATTAGCATGCTATCTCCATAACTTAAGAATTTGTAATCTTTCTCCAAAGCTTCGTTGTATGCTTTTTTAATTAGATCTTTCCCTGCAAATGATGAAACCAAAAGAATCAGGCTCGAATCCGGTGTATGGAAGTTGGTAATTAGATGATCTACACATTTCCATGTATAGCCAGGATAGATATATAATTGGGTATCACCGGAATAGCTGTGTACAAGACCATTCTCATCACTTACACTCTCCAAAGTTCTAGCCACAGTTGTACCAAAGGCCCAAATCTTTTTACCTTTTCGTTTAGCTTCATTAACAATGTTCGCCGTTTCTTCAGATACATTTATCTCTTCCGTATGAATCTCATGTTCTTCGATATTCTCCTCCCTAATTGGTGCGAATGTCCCCCAGCCTACTTTTAGCTCTGTCTTAGCGATTCTAACGCCTTTTTCCTCTATTTGGGCCAGTATTTCGTCTGTGAGGTTCAAACTCGCTGTAGGAGCCGCTACGGACCCTAGAATACGTGCAAAAATAGTGTTGTAACGTA
>CAZNJV010000006.1:0-7641 GCA_964573565.1 uncultured Candidatus Saccharibacteria bacterium
AAACTGGTCACAGAGATTGGCGGAAGCTTCTCAAAGGACACATTCCTAACACTCACTACAGATCAAACATTAATATCCACTTTCGGGTTAAACTCTGAAATAGAAGATCTTGAAGGCTACCTATTCCCAGATAAATATGCATTTGCACAGGATGTAACAGAAGAAGAGGTAATAAAAACAATGGTTGGAAATTTCAAAACCAAAGTTGGAACTGGAGATAGCTATCAAACCATAAAGTTAGCAAGTTTGGTTGAGAAAGAAGGTAGAAAAGCAGAAGATCGTACATTAATTGCTGGTATATTTTTAAAAAGATATGAAGAGGGTTGGACGCTAGGTGCAGACACAACGATAATGTACTACTTAAAGACCTGGAAAGAGGCCGATATTACAGCTGAAGATCTAACAGATAATAACCCTTACAATACAAGGATTGTCACAGGATTTCCCCCTACCCCAATCTGCAATCCTGGGTTGGAATCAATCAATGCTGCACGTAATCCCGTGTCATCAGACTACTATTACTTCATTAGTGACAAAGATGGCAATATGCATTATGCTAAAACAGCCGCTGAACATCAAAACAATGTCAGCACCTATCTTTATTAGTTAAATTAAGACGCTGCCCGAATGACTCTTGATATGCAACTTACAGATACAGGTAAAACAGAGATGCCACTTGTAGAAATTCCTGAGAAGAAGACCGATATTGTAGAAACTAAAAAACCTGAAACTCCAAAGAAAAAGAGAAAATGGGGATGGTTAATAGCCCTGATTGTCATCTTAATCATTGGCGGAGGAATTGGGTTTGCAGTTTGGAAAGGTCTTTCCATCTTTCAGAAGATTGGCTTGAAGATAGATGCTGGTTCATTATCAATCACAAATCAAGAGCCAGAATTACAAAAAGATTCTACTGGTAAATATACCAACGCTTTGATCATTGGAATTGATACCCGAGCAAATGGAGGAGGATTGAACACAGACACTCTCATAGTTTCCTCATACAACTACGAGACTAATGATATCGTTATGGTTTCAATCCCAAGGGATCTCTCGGTAGAGATTGGACAAGGCTCTGATTGGTACAACAAAATCAACGCAGTATATGCATTCACAAAAGAAGATGGAAATGATGAAAAAGGAATTCTAGAACTCAAGCGAACTGTAGAAGAACTTACCGGCATGGAGATCCAATACTACGTAATGGTCAACTTTGAAGCATTTACACAGATTGTGGATGCCGTTGGAGGTGTAGATATCAATGTTGAAAACAGCTTCACAGACTATCAGTATCCTTTAGGTACAGGATACCAAACCGTATCTTTCAAATCTGGTATCCAAACAATGGATGGTGAGACAGCACTTAAATATGCTAGATCCAGACATTCATCAGACAACGGAGAAGGTTCTGACTTCATGAGAGCAAGAAGACAACAAAAGGTCATAATGGCAATCAAAGACAAGATCTTAAGTTCAGAGACACTAACCAGTCCCAAAGCCATAATGGGAATCTTTTCTGCAGTAGCTGACAATATCAAAATTTCGACATTTACCATAAGCGATATAGAGGCCGCATTAAATGTTGCCAGAGATTTTAATGAAAACAATGGGATGTCCTACTCTTTCGTCTTAGATCCATCTGCCGGGAATAGCCAATTAGTAGGAAACCTTTCAACATACAATGCTGATGGCTCACTTGCAGCCTATGTAATTGGTCCAAAGTTAGGACTAGGTAAGTACGAAGATATTAATGAATATGTCGGCTATGTATTAGCAAAACCAGGAATATATGCAGATGATCCAAATATATATGTTTACAACACAGGGTTGGGTTCTACAGAAGTTGCAGATATAGTTAAAACTCTCAAAGCAGACTATCCATACATTAACATCATCAACAAGGGAACACTCTATTCTGACAAAGAAGGTGAGTATATATATACACACACAGAAAATGAGTTCACCGCTACCGTAGATGAACTTGCAACGAAGTTGAATATCACAAACAAAACAAAACCTGAGTATGTAACAAACAATTTGAATGGAGAAGATGTTACAATATTACTAGGTAAAGAAGTTCAGTTAGTAACGGAGTAACAAAGTGGTATACAAACTGTATCATGGCTCATCGCCATATCTGTCCCTTAGGGCTTTAAAACAAGATATCAAGAATTTCGCTGATATTAAATTTCAGGTTATAAATGCTGAAACTAGAGATTCTCAAGAGATCTATGACAAAATTGGCAATAGCTCCCTCTTTGAAACACAGAGAGGAATAATCATAAAAAGACTTTACAAAAATAAGGATAAAGATCGCCTAATAGAAAGCATCCTAGCAATCATAGAAAAAGACTCTTCTGAAGACATTATATACTTCTGGGAAGAAGAAAAAGTCCGTGTAAATACAAAATATCTGAAGTTTTTCAGCAAAAATGCCGCGGTAGAAGAATATGATGAACTAAACAAACGCTCATTTGCTACATGGTTAAAAGAAGAATTAGACAACAATGGATTAAAAATGGACCCTACTCTACAGAAACTTCTAGCAGAAAAAACTAATTATGACCCCGAGAGATGTGCGAATGAAATTAAGAAGCTTAAATTAGATCCAGAATCAGATCTTCGCTATGTCACCGATACATTAGAAAGAGATATCTGGGCATTAATTGATGCAATTAACCACAAAGACAAAGCACAGAGTATGAGCATTCTAGAAAATCTGTACAAACAAAACAACGATCCTAATTACATACTTTCGATGCTTGCAAGAAATCTCAGAATCATGACCCTTGCAAAATACCTCAATGACCAAAGAAAATCCTTTAAAGAGATCTGTTCAATTCTCAGGATCCCTCCATTCACCCTACCCTCCATATTGGACAGTTCAAAGGGTTATGAATGGAAAAACATCCAACAGATATACAAAAAATTGGCAAATTTAGATCAACAAATAAAAACAGGAAAGATCGATGGGAATCTTGGGTTAACACTCATATGCCCATACCTCTAAATCATTTGACACCATTATGTTATTAACTTAAACTGAATAGTGAATATTCATTTACACCTGCCCTAATGGAAGAAGGAATAAGAGTCACGCAAGTGAAAGCAAAATCTAAGAAACTCCAGACAATCCTTCTTGTCGTTACAGGGATTTTAGGACTAGCACTCATTGGAACCGCAATCTATTTCTATACCATAAAAGATACCTCATCCAACACAGACAACACGAACACTGTTACCTGCGGATGTTACTATATCGATCCCAAAGTTAGTACTGAATGTGGAGACCCACGAAGAGCATTCAAATTTGAGCTTTCTACAGGCACAAGTACAAGCACATGTAAGACTACATGTTCAACAAGCAACCTCTCTGTCAATGATCTAAATAGCAGTACAGAACAAGATCTCTACCAAATATGCCAACTGCAAAGTATCGCTGATGCAAGCTGCCAGTCAATGACAATTAAAGACAAGAATGGAAAGATAGTCACAGGTGAAGTTTCCTCTTCAGACGAATTAACAATTGAGGCTACATTTGATAAGGAATATTCCAATTACAAATTCATCATAAACAATGAATCCCTTGATCCTGATGTTGTAACTCCAAATAAATTAACAATTCAAAAGACTCTCAGTGATCTAAGTTCTTCAACCGCAATCAACATTGTTGCAACAGGTACTACCACAGACGGAGAGCAGATAAATACTCCTGTTTGTAGGAGATTGATTGAGGTAACACAATCTACCGAAGCTAATGTTACAAACTTACAGATGACTTCTAGATTGGCAAGTGGAGTCACCAAAATTTCTAGCGCTAGAATTGCAACCGGAGAATTATCATCTACATCTGATGTATCAATCAAATTCACATTCAGCGATACCGTGTCTGTCTTAACAATGACCAAAGGGTTTACTGTAGATAGCACAGCTGGAACAATTGAGATCATAGAACAAGACCTTTATAATTCCTCCAATTTCTCTGAAAGTAGAAATTTCTCTGATTTGGATACATACGATGGAAGCATGACAATACAGGCTGAAGTATTTGTATCTGCGACTTCTATCGGTGAAGCCTCAACAAGTGTAGAATTTGCAGCTACAGAAGAAGATGAAGAAACAGGAACAGACACTACCCTCTCTAGCTTCACAGTTAGCAACAGTGCAAACCAGACATGTGTAGAAAGAGTCTCTCCTTCCAACGCAATACAATACACCGTTGTAGTAACCAACAAGAGCACTACATCTCAAAAAATTACAAATATCACTGATAAATTACCATTAGGATTCACATACACTGTGAATAGTACAAAGATTAACAGTGTCACAGTAACAGATTCAGGCTATGTTGCTACTTCCAATGTTGGAGATACACAGCAAATTGTATTCGCCAAAACAGATGGTTGGACATTGAGTGCAAATCAATCTCTAACTGTTGTCTTTGGAGCAACTGCAGGTTCAGAAGCACTCTCTGGAGCAAACAATAACGAAGTTGTAGTAACACCAGAGCAAATACCCGCAGATCCATCAACTCTCAGAACTTCCAAGAGTGTAACTGTAGCACAAGACTGTGACAACATAACGAATGAGGAAGAAGAAACTCCAAGCACCGGAATCTTTGATAGCACAATTGCAAAGGTATTAATCGGGTTAATCGTAGTACTAACTGGGTGGTTCATATACAACAAGCCACAGGGTAAAGTTCTTGTCGAGAAGTTCGTAGACTCTGATCTATACAAAGACACAGAACTAAATACATGGAGAATATTCAAACCAAAGAAATACTTCGAAGAGATTGTAGTAAGAAAAACACAAAAGCGAAATTAAAGATCAGCAAGTGAGAAATCTAATGCTTTCCCATTATATCCATACGCTACCTCATCTGAGTTTATGAGGAAATAGTATCTCTGTGTTGTAAGAAGTTTTTCTAACGTTACTTCATGTGTCTTAGATCTCACCTTGTTTGTCTGGTCCACCCCTACCAACCCAAGATTGTCCCTTTGATTACCATACTGTACAAAACCCACACACTCTTTTCTCGTACTCCATCTAACAACAGCAGAATATTCCTGCTCTCCTTTTTCAATAAAAATATTGTAAGGAACACAATCCCGTTTTAAGGAAGCAAATATATTTGATCCAAAAGTATTCTTTACAAACAACAAAGAGAGGGATAGCCCCACTATGAATATACCCAGAAAACCAGTTATTAAAAATATCTTAGTTCGTTTCATTTTCTTCGATCAAAATATAACTTTCTTTGACAGATGAATGCTCACCATCTGAAACTCTAATCTTTAACTTGTACTGCCCTGCACTCCCAATAGGAGGAGTTCCATACACCTTCTTACCATCAACAAATAGCCAACTTGGAGCATCAACTAATGTAATAGCTAAATCGTCATCCGAAGTATCACCATCAGAACAATCTACCATATATACATATTCCTCCCCTACAACACCCACTGCAGTTGGAGAGTTAACAATATATGGAACTGTTGAGATATTGCTCCTTCCCAAAACATCTTCAACCTCCTTGCCAGTATCTTTGTTCTTTTCGGTTAAAATGATACCTACAGTTCCTAAGATCAGGACAAAGAATACATTAATGACAATTTTAACCTTCCTACTAGCATTCATAATACGAGTTTAACACAAAAAAATATGTTTACAAACAATAGATTTACATATATAATACCCCTAGTTTAAGCAGTTTATATTATCCATTGTAGGAAATGCCAAATCTAAAAACATCAATAAAAGATCTAAGAAAGAACAAAAGAAGAGAAGTCGTTAACGACAGAATGAGAAGCAGATCAAAAAAGTCTGTAAAGAAATTCAATGCACTTCTTTCTGATAACAATATTGATGAAGCAAAGGCTACATTGAAGCATATTTATAAAGTTCTTGACAAAGCAGCTAAGAAAAATGTTATAAAGGATGGTAAGGCTGACCGATTAAAAGGTCGACTTACTAAAAAATTAAACAAAATTGCCCAAAATAATGTCAAAGCTGCTAACAAGAGCGCTTAAAATATCTCTAGCACCAGCAATATTGCTAATTGCGGGGAAATTTCTTGGTATTTTAGGAACAAGTCTCGCATACAATCTTAATTTTCAGATAAGTAATGACCTCGGTACAGATTTTTCTGTGCAGATATTTTTTCCAGACGCTTCCACCACTCTCTTCGTAAATTCCATATCAAACTTAGTGATGATTGCCTTCATCGCGTTACCACTAATAATCTTCATTACTAAAACATACCTTTACAATACCGCCGCGAAGAATCCACGCACTATTATTAAGATGACACGTTTCAATATGCTCAAATGGATAACTAGTAAAGATACCTCTTTCTTAAAAATATTTATCTGGTGTGCATTTCTTTGGATAGCATGCGGCATAACCATTGCACATACACTACAAGGAAATACATATGAATGGATAGGAATATTGGCAGGAAGCCTTGCACTCTTAGCATCCCTGTTCACAATCAAGACATTTGAGATTGAAACTGATAATATATATCCAACAGAACATAATCGATATTACTAAAATGGCTAACGAGAGAAAACAAAAAGTTAAAAATTTCTTTTCTGTAATTGTAGAACCATTTGCACTAGGCGTCTTAGCACTGCTTTTCATAATACCAACTATTACAGTAATGAATCTCTCCCCCATTACTAAAAAGTTGGAGAAACTAAACGTCTTAGGTGTAAATACTGCTTCTTCCGTTTCAGTAACATTGGTGGGTGGTAAACATGAGGTATTCTCAGAAGAAGACTTAGTTAAGGTATCGGATACAGAATACAACTATTCCGTTAGATTAAGTAAAAGAGCTGCAGATAGCTATTCTAAACCGATATTAGAGATTGAAAACAAGACTGCAGAGGTACAAGAGATCTCATTCTTGGGACAAACAGCCACATCTACCCAATCAAACATAAGTTTGTTGGTAGATGATAAGACATACAAGTTAGAAGATGACAAAGGATTTACATATCCACACAGCATATTCCTAGCTCCATCTGAAAAAGCAGTAGTGTTCCTCTCCTTGGAAAGTCTCACTGGAATCCAGTTCTCAGAGAATTTTGATCTCCAAGTTAAGGTTGTAGAAAACCTTTAGAATATATAAAAATCCCAGTGTATAAGATATAATGCTCCTATGCTTGATAAAATTCGTAACTTCTCAATAATTGCCCACATAGACCATGGCAAATCTACCCTAGCAGATAGGATGTTGGAAGCTACACATACAGATCTTACACATGAGAAGAGGAAAGAAAGAGTTTTAGACAGGTTAGATCTAGAACAAGAGAAGGGAATCACCATTAAACTGCAAGCCTGTACCATGCATTGGAAAGGCTATCAGTTAAACCTCATAGACACCCCAGGACATGTAGATTTCTCATACGAAGTATCTCGTTCATTAGCCGCATGTGAAGCTGCTATCCTACTTGTTGATGCAAGCCAGGGAATCCAGGCTCAGACACTCTCCAATGCAAGAAAAGCTATTGATCTTGGATTGAAATTAATTCCGGTACTGAACAAAATAGATCTCCCAGGAGTGAAGGTTGAGGAAAGAGAAAACGAAATTGTTGATCTACTCGGATTTAACAAAGATGAAATTATAAAAGTATCTGG
>CAZNJV010000006.1:7741-19266 GCA_964573565.1 uncultured Candidatus Saccharibacteria bacterium
AGTACGACTCCTCTACCCGGTTACAAAGCACCTAAACCAAATATCTTCGCAACATTCTTCCCAATAGATCCAGAAGACTACGACAACCTCAAAACAGGTTTAGCAAAACTCGCATTAAACGATGCATCACTTACATACACCGATCAAAGATCAAATCTACTTGGATCAGGATTCAGATGTGGCTTCCTAGGGCTCCTACATATGGATATAATTCAAGAAAGATTGGAAAGGGAGTATGACGTCAACTTAATCATCACAGCTCCTACAGTGGAATATCAAGTTACCAAAATGACAGGAGAAGAGATTGAAATACAGACTCCACAGGAGATGCCCGATCCATCATTGATAAAAGAGATCCGAGAGCCATGGGTGAGAATAGAACTATTAACTCCTGCACAATATATGGGAGACCTAATGAAGCTATGCCAATTCAGAAGAGGGGCATATGTGAATACCAAATACCTCTCACACAGCAAGAGTGACATGCAGATGAAAGATCAGTACATAGTTCTAGAATATGACATGCCGCTAGCCTCCTTGATCTCAAACTTCTTTGACCAGATGAAAAATATCTCAAGTGGATATGCGTCCATGGAGTATGAATTTATTGATTTCTTCCCTGCAGATATTGTTAAGGTTTCTGTACTAGTTAACCACGAAGAAATTCCCGCATTAAGCTTCTTAGATACGAGAGATGGTTCAAGGTTAAAAGCGGTTAAATTACTCGAAGAGATGAAAAAGGTAATACCACGACAACAGTTCCCTATTCCACTCCAGGCTGCAATTAACTCGAAGGTAATAGCGAGAGAAGATATCAGTGCATTTAGAAAAGATGTTACCTCCAAACTCTATGGTGGTGATTACACCAGAAAATTAAAACTTCTACAGAAACAGAAAAAGGGGAAAGCTAGATTAAAACAGATTGGCAAAGTAAATATACCTCAGGAAGCATTTTTAGCTATACTTAAGACATAATGATTAAGAGTATTAAGTTAACGAATTTCAGAAGATTTAAGGACTTTGAAATGGAGATATCCCAGGATATTGTTGTGCTACATGGGGATAATGCGAAGGGGAAAAGCACAATCTTAGAAGCACTTCATCTTGTTACTAACGGAGATTCACCATGGGCTTCATCTGATGAATTTGTGAACAATACACAAGCAGAGGAAGACAAATATGCAAGGATAGAGATTACTACAGACGAGCATAACTATGCCTTCTTCAAAAATCATGATCGTAGGGTTTGTAAGATAGATAACCAGAATACTACTCCAAAGAGATTTTTTCAGAGTAATGCTTCTACAATATTCAATCCTGAGCAGATAGAGATTTTAATGATCTCACCATCTCACAGAAGAGATTTTCTTGATGAGGTGATATGTAAGATAGACTATGAATACAATGATACTTTGGCTAAGTTTAGGAAAGTATTAAGACAAAGAAATGCATATTTAAAAAAGCTTGCTAAGAAGTTTTACGACCAAGGAATTATTGCGCGTAATGATACTCAACTTAATTTCTGGACGAATGAGTTTGTTGAGTTAGCTAAGGTTATTCAGAAGAAAAGAATAGATTTAATTAATGAACTTTCTGATGATGATTTTAGGATTGAATATGTTAAATCAAATAAAGAGGATTTAGATGTTGCAGTAGAGGAAGCTAAGAAGAAGGATATTGTTACTGGTTGTTCTAATGTGGGCCCTCAGAGAGACGATTGGGAGATTATTGTTGAGAAGAATATTAAGAAGTTTGGTTCTAGGGGTGAGAAAAGATTAGCAATAGGAAATTTGATTTTTAGAATTCAGGATGTTTTGAATGATGAGTTAGGGTTCTACCCTATTCTTTTGTTAGATGATATTGCTTCGGAGTTAGATAACAGTAATACAAAAAAGATATTTGGAGAACATCATATTAGTAAACAACAGACGTTTATAACGATTGTTGATTACAAACAATTGCCAAAGGAGATTATAGCTAAGGCACAGTTGATTGATCTAAACACGATCTAAGAGATTCTTGATACGATTCTCCCTATTTGCATAATCAAAAAACTCAATCCTTCCTCTCTTGTAATTACTCCATAACCTCCCTATCTCAGGCCTATGTAAAGATACAATCATAAATAGTATTTGAAGCACAAAGAATTTAAAATTCACGACCCTTAAAAACCAATCTCTCTTCTTAGAAACAAACTCCCTACTCATCAACAACTCCCCCTTTACCCCATATCTTTCCCTTAACCAACCATTCTGAGAATATATGAAATTAAGATACTTTTCATTGTATATAGGAATCAAATACATCAGCTCATGAAAATTGAAAATATCATCATCAAATATCAAATCTCTTTCCTCACGAATTAAATTAACACAAAATTTATCCTTCACCATACCTCCATTCCTTATCATCCTTATCCTGTGATGAAAAAGATTCTTGAGTGTAATAATTCCACGATATATCCAGGAGGTGGAATTCTTCACAACCACAAACACATCAATATCATCTTCCTCCTTCGCAAAACCTGCAGCAACAGAGCCTGATACCCCAACAAATTTTAACAATCCTAATGCTTTCAGATATTTAATCTCATTCTTGGCAATCTCAACCTTCCTTTTGACCTCTACATTTGTAATTTCATCATCAAAACCTACACTCTCATTCTTTACAAAATTTCTTCCCCAGATGTATTTAGCTTGCTCTCTTGAGACACCCAACCCCATCTTTGATTTAAAAATCTTTAGTTCTGATAACGCTTTAGCCTCAATATCCATAATTCATTATACCATCTAATAATTTTGACAATATTCTGCTAAACTTTAAGATAGAAAAATAGTAAAATCTGCCTTATGAGACAACATCCAATACCACAAAATATATTAGATGTAGAGTTCAAACTCTTTACAAAGTTTACGCTTAAAGAATTCGCATATTTAGCCATAGGGATAGGCATTGGAGGCGTATTACTTTACCTCACTGTAGGTAAAACAATTCCAGCGCTAATTGGAATTCCGGGGATGCTTCTTTCTGCAGGTGCAGGAATATTCCTTGGACTTGTACCTATCAATGACCAAGACGCAGATGTATTCATCAAAAACTATGTAAGTGCAATAACTACACCTACACAGAGAGTCTGGCTCAGTAAGGAGATGCAAGAAGAAAGAAACAAGCCTTCTGTTAAACCAGGTGCTGATGGGAAGTTAGTGCAGAAGAATTTCAAAGACAAAGTTGTAGAGATAATTGGAGGAAACAAACAACAGATAGTAGTGCAAGATACTCCAACAGAAGAGAATGCTGCACCTACGACAGCGCCCGTGATATCTGAATCCCTTTCTGAATTAACCATCTCTGATACAAATAGGGACAAGTACGAATTTAGTATTCAGAATTTAGAGAAATTACCAGGAAACATTAACATCTGGCTATATACTGCAGATATGGTTCCTACACCTAATGTCATAACATATATGAAAGATGAAAATGGTAAGATACTCTATGCAAATCGAACAGGTAACAGTGGATATTTCTTAACAAACAAAGTATGGCCAAAAGGAGTATATCACTTAGAATTTGTACATCCTCAATTCAGATTTCCCAAACTAAAGATCATAATCGAGGAGGAAAGTCATAAATTACCGATTAAAATAAAGAACATTTAAAGTGGATCAGAATACAAGGGCAAGAGCTATTGCCTCAACACAAGATGCGTTAGAAGTAAGAGACATCCGAGAGGACTTGGTCGTCACCAAGAGTGGTAGTGTTGCAATAGTGATACAAACCTCTGCGATCAACTTCGACCTCTTGGCAGAATATGAGCAGGATAACAAGATATATGCATTTGCAGGACTTTTGAATTCTCTCAACTTCCCTATACAGATCCTAATCCGAACCAAACGAATCGATATCACAACATATGTAGACTATCTTAAATCTCAAAATCAGAGAGAGATGAGTGAGGGATTGAGAAAACAGTTAGAGATATATACCCTCTTCATTCAGAACCTCATCATACAAAACGATGTTCTAGACAAAAACTTCTTCATAGTCGTACCATACAACCCTGGGCTTACCTTAAATGACGTAGGTTTTTTGAAGAAGAATAGCCAGAAGAACAAAGCAGAGGAAGAGAAATACCAAAATATGGAGATAGATCAATTGGTAGAAAAAGGTAAAATATACCTCTACCCAAAGCGGGATCACATACTTAAACAACTTTCAAGAATGGGGCTATTCGGCCATCAATTGAACAATACTGAATTACTTTCCGAATTCTATACAATATATAACCCAGAAGAAGAAGAAAATGCCTGAAGAACTAAACAACTACAATAGAACATTTGACAGCAAAACCTCACAGGAGCTTAAGACTCAGTCGGAGAAACTACAATCTGTAGGTGAAAAATATCAGACATTTAGGCAGGAATTGAAAAAAGAGGTAGATAGCAACAAAGTAAAAGAAGAAAAGGACAGATTCAATGATCCAGTAGAAACGGATGAGGAGCCAAAGAAAAAGAAGAATCCAATCTTGAAACTTCTGGATAAACTCTCTGAGAGCATTAATGGGAAGAAACCATTGGAAGGGGAACCAATTCCAGAAAATAAAGTTGAAGATGATGATATAACAATGCTGGATAAAAATATGTCCATCAAAGACATCATTGCTCCATTGGATATGGAGATCGATTTCAGTGATATGCAGATGGGAGACTACTTCTTCAAAACATTCTTCATCAGCGGATATCCTAGAATCGTTGGACCTAACTGGCTATCCCCAATCATAAACTTCGAGCACTCTCTTAGAATTAGTACTTTCTACTACCCCGTAGAATCTAAAATTATTCTTGAAAAATTAAAAAGAAAAATCGGAGAAATGGAGGCTACACTCTACTCCCAGATGGAAGATCGAAAAGTTGTAGACCCAACTCTTAAGGTTGCACTCTCTGATGCGCAACAGTTACAAGACTCCATTGCAGAAGGTTCTGAAAAATATTTCCACTACGGAATGTACATTACAATATATGCACCAAACAAAGATCTTTTAGAGAAGTACTCCAGAAATGTAACCTCCACCCTTGCAGCGATGAATGTCTCTGCGAAACCTGCAACACTACAACAGGGTCAAGGTTTCTTAAGTACTCAACCTTTAGGTCTGGACAAACTGTATATCACCAGAAACATGGATACGACATCTCTTGCAACTACCTTCCCATTTGTTACTTCAGAATTAACAATGGACAAGGGAATTATGTATGGGATCAATATGCATAATAAGAGTCTAGTTATCTTTGATAGGTTCCAGTTAGAGAATGCTAACACCGTGGTATTTGCCAAATCAGGTGCTGGAAAAAGCTACTTTGTAAAGCTAGAAGCCGTCCGAAGCCTAATGCTTGGGACTGAAATAATCATCATAGATCCGGAAAGAGAATACGAAGATCTTTCGAAGGCAGTCAATGGCTCATATATCTCTTTCTCACAAGATAAAGGAAACAAGATGAATCCATTCGAGCTTTCCGGGATTACAGAAGATGGAGATGATGAACTTAGGATGAAATTACTTGCCCTTCATGGCTTCTTCAAAATACTTTTTGGTGGGTTAACCAATGTTGAAGAATCTATATTAGACAAAGCGTTAATCCTTACCTACAGAGAAAAAGGTATAACCTTCGATCCTACAACACAAACAAAACAACCTCCTCTACTAGAAGATATGTATAAAGTGCTTAAGGGAATGGCTGAAAATGAAGCTCATGACTTAGCGAGAAGAATGGAAAAATATATCATCGGAAGTGGTGCAGGAATATTTAACGAAGCTAGTAACTTTGAAATTAACAATCCATTCACCGTATTTAGTATCCGAGATTTACAAGAAGAATTAAAACCACTTGCCATGTATCTAATGCTTGATTTCATCTGGACCAAAATTAAGAAGGACAAACGAAGAAGATTGTTAATCGTAGATGAAGCTTGGTATATGATGCAAAGTTTGGATTCAGCAAATTTCATGTACTCGATCGCAAAACGTGCAAGAAAATATTACCTAGGTCTTTCAACCATAACTCAAGATGTGGCAGACTTCTTGAATAACGATATGGGCAAAGCTATAATCTCAAACTCATCAATACAGATGCTCATGAAGCAAAGCCCTTCTTCCGTAGATAAATTGCAAGCAGTCTTTAATCTCTCAGATGGAGAAAAGAACTTCTTGCTAAGCTGCGATAAGGGCCAAGGTCTCTTCTTTGCAGGCTCCAACCATGTTGGTATTCAAGTCATATCAAGTCAGTCCGAGCATGAATTGATCACCTCTGACCCACAAGATTTGGAGAGGAAGAAAGCACAAGCTGGTATGACAGATACTAGAACTGTTGCAGAATTAGCCCAAATCTTCGAACCTCCTGCAGAGCAACAACCTATGAGAGATGGTAATTCTTTAGAACGACAACAACAAGTAATCCAAGGCGCAATATACAAACGAAGAGATGACCAAGTACAAATTGAAAAAGAGCGAGAACAATATCAAAAAGAACTTGAGGAAAGATTGAGACAACAGGAATTAGAACTAAACCCAGAAAAAAGAATGTCACAACAGACATTCTTAGATACTTTAAAAGAGAACACTGTCTCTGGCCAGGTGATGAAATCACGAGAAGATATACAAAAAGGGAGAGAACATATAACTCCACAAGGTCCGGTATCTAGTTATACAAATAATGGATCAGGTTACAACCAACAATAACAATTTAAATCTGTTAGAAGAGTCTAACTATCTAGTTACTAAGGCTGTTGCAACTTCCAATATCCCACAACAAAGAGTTTCCTCCGATCTAGAAATGTTAGAGAAGGCTGAAAAGAAAAGTATGTACAAAGCCAATATTGCCAAAGGTAAAAAAGATCCACAGGTATATATTGCACTCAGTGCACTGAGACTTTCAAATCCATTCAAAGGGTATTAACTCAAAGGTCCTTGATCCTGAGGTAGATATCGCTTCAAATTATCCACATTTATCATTACTGGTAAAGTTGCTCCTTCCACAACATCTCTTGCCACAGCTCTAACCATACCTGCAATATTACGTTCTAATTGTCTAATACCGGCATCAAATCCCACAGGTCTAATTATCATAGGCCAAATTGTATCATCAATTCTGACAAATTCTTCCGAGAGATTAAGACCTCTCAATACTTTTGGTAGAATATATTTCTTCGCAATAACTGTTTTCTCCTCATCTGTATAACTCGTAAATCTAATAACCTCCACTCTATCCAACAATGCAGCAGAAAGTCCTCCTAGGTTATTTGCAGTACAGATAAAAAATACATTTGAAAGATCAACCGGGAAATCTAGATAATGATCTAAGAAAGAAACATTCTGCTCAGGATCTAAAATCTCAAGTAAAGCAGCCATAACATCATTCAAAAGCCCTGCATTACCACTTGCCTTTTCAATTTCATCCAAAAGAATAACTGGATTCATAGTACCACTTCGCATCAAAGCCTTAATTATCTGTCCTGGCTCTGGATCTACCGCATAACGTGGAGTACCACGTAATGTTCTTACATCCCCGATTGCTCCCAATGAAATTCTCACAAATTTTCTCCCCATTGCTTGGGCGATAGATTTAGCAACAGATGTTTTTCCTACACCTTGAAGTCCAACAAAAAGAAATACTGGTGATTTCGCGAAATTACTCTTTGGCATACCCATCATCTCAGGTTTTTCAGACAAGGAACCAATTGTTGACGGCATTGCGACATACTGATTAAGATTCTGCCTACTCTCTAACTGCATGGAGGCAAGATAGTCTAAAATGACATTCTTAATACCATCCATACCGTAATGAGTCGAATCCATTATTTCCTTGGCATTCTTAATATCCAAGTTATCTCTAGAAAGCACACCCCATGGGATATTTGTTACACAATCAACATACTTGCTTACATTTTCATACTCTGAACTATATACACCCTTTTTGGCAATTCTTTCCAATCTTTCGATATTTGAGAGCACCTCATTCTTCAAATCTACCGGTGCATTAGAATTCACAAGTTTGTTTTTTAATAACAAAATATCGGAGACATTCTCGTCAGAGACAACATCTTGTGGTAATGGTGTATTTATGTAATCCATATGGGCAGTAAATATATATGTAGAGTGTATATGCTAGCCTAAATTATTGCAAATAAATTGGTAGCATGATAGCCTTAATATGAATAATATTAGACTGTCCAAGTGATGAAAAAATCATTCCCAATATTGCTATCTTTGTTAACGCTTTTGTTACTCCCATTTAAGGCATTCGCTATAGATTTAACCGCTATACAGGAGAGTGTATCCAACTATCTTCCATATATTTTGATAGGTGGTGCTGTCATCCTTTTAGTTAGCATCATCGGTATACTTTTAGGTAAGAAGAAAGATAAAGATGTTCCATCAGAACCAGTAGAAATGGCGCAACCTGTTACACCACAACCAATGGCAACTGAGGAGATAAAAGCACCTGTAATGGAGGAGGCTCCAGAAGTTACCCCTACTGTAAATATGGATACAATTTCAAATAATTTGTACTCACCAGCACCAGAAGCTACTCCAGAGAGGCCTTCTATTCAAGAGACATTGGAAGCTGCACCTCAGGCTGTACCTGCAGAGAATACACAGAGTTCAGATTTACAAGCAATTTTGCAAGGAGAAGCTGCTGCTGCACCTATGACACCTGTTACAGATCAGCCAATTGCACAAGAACCAGCACCAGTTGTAGAACAAGCAGCACCAACAATGGATAACACTTTATCCCCTATGGCTGAACCATCTCCAGTACCATCTATTGATACAACCACAAATACAGTTCCAGACTTACAGCAATTTGTGAATAATCAGGTTGCAGAAGTTCCACCGATGGCGACTCCTGCTGTAGAGACACCTGCTCCTGCAGATACTACAACACCAACGCAAACGGAAACACCTAGCGCTATCTAATAGCTAGAAAGTACTGCTTCTTTTAGTAATCGTGCAAAAGTTTCGACCTCTTGTTTTGTGTTATATATTCCAAAACTTGCTCTCATAGTAGGTCCCACCTTAAATCTATCATGCAAAGGCTCTGCACAATGATAGCCTTCTCTTACACAAAGACCCTTCTTACTTATATATTCAACAATACCATAACCTTCTTTGTTCTCCATTCGCTTCTCTTTACAACCCTTAAAGCTAAAACCTTCAATATTGAATGTTAGACATCCATACCTATGATCTGGATCGGTTTTTCCGAATGGTTTAAACCATTCAATACCATCAAAAGCATCGAAGAGTGTTCGCATTAAATCCCTCTCGTGTTCTACAAGTTTCTCATATCCGCCAAGCTCTTCTACTGTTTTTGAGAACCATTTTAATGTCTCTCCCAACACAATTCCGCTTTCGATATCTGGAGTACCAGATTCAAATCTCCAAGGTAGATCATTTAACTCGAAACCATCTTTAGATACGCTCATTATCATCTCACCACCACCCATAAATGGTGGCAATTTTTCTAGAATTTCCTCTTTGCAATACAGCACACCACTACCTGTTGGACCATATACCTTATGCCCTGAGAATACAAAAGCATCACAATCAATATCTTTCACATCAACCTTAATATGTGGAATACTTTGGGCCCCATCAACAATAACGAAGGCCTCTACTGTATGAGCCATTTCAGCGATCTTTTTAACAGGGTTTTGAGTTCCTAAAACATTAGATATATGAACAACAGACACTATCTTGATTCGTTCTCCTTCGGCCCTTATTAATTCCTCGAACCAATTAAGATCCAAATCATAGTTCTCATTTACAGGGATATATTTAATTTCAAACCCTATTTCTTTCTGTAATATCTGCCAAGGTACAATATTGCTGTGATGTTCCATCTCCGATATGACTACAATATCCCCAGCTTTCAGATTCTGTTTTCCATATGTATTAACAAGAAGATTCAATCCTTCTGTAGTATTTCTTGTAAATACTATTTCTTTGTAGCTAGTAGCATTGATGAACTGAGCCACCACCTCATGTGCCTCTTTCCATAGTTCTGTAGCCTTACTAGCTAAAACATGGGAGCTTCTATGAATATTCGCGTTGTATTCTGTGTAATACTCGTTTACAGCATCCAACACTCTCTGCGGTTTCTGTGTAGTAGCTGCATTATCCAGATACACCAGAGGATTACCATTAACCTTGGTTTGTAAAATTGGGAACTGATTTCTTATATCTGTATTCATGCTTGATTATACTACATTAATCCATTTTCAAAGTTCTTCCAGTACTCACTCCCCTTCACAGTCATCGTCCCAGAATATTTATTCCCAAGTCCTTGCGATCCGTATGTTCTTTCGCATTCAGAATCCAAGAGCTCGAAAATGATCTGTGCTATCTTCATTCCAGGATATATCTTTATCGGTAAGGATGAAAAATTTATCATATGCAACGTCAATCTGAGAGTATTTCCCGGATCTAAAAAACCAGCCGTGACATGAATACCAAGACCTAACCTTCCGAGAGAGCTTTTTCCTTCAAGTCTAGCAATGTGCTTGCTATCTACTCCTGTTATCTCTTTCACATTTGCAAGAACAAATTCTCCTTGTTTTAGGACATACCCATCCTCCTCATTCACCTCGATACTTTCCATGAGATCATCAATTGGCTTTTTAACATCTATTACAACACCCTCTGTTTTATTAAAAGCTAAAAAATGCGTATCCAGATGTAAATCATATGAGGCTGGTTGTAAATACTTCTCTTCAAAAGGTTCTATTTTTATCTCTCCCGTTTTTAATTTTTCTTTTATACTCTTATCCGACAAAATCATATTGGTTAGTTTTTTAAATTAACTTCTATCAACAAATTGACCTCTGTCATTAAATTGAGGTTCAGTTATTTTTCTCAAAAGTGGATTCCATATTGAATCATTATCTGAAAGCGCCTTCAACCATCCATACGTCAAAATTCTGTAAGCAATATGTCCTCCATTTCGAGTTCTTAAATTCACCACATATTGAAGATCATCAAATGATCCACACAATACATATTTAGTACAATGAGCATATGGGAAAAGATATTTTGTATATTCTTTAGCAACTCCTGGTTCCATTGCCTCTTTCGCCTTTCGATACCAACTTCTTATCATATCGTATGTCTCAGAAAGTCTCTCCATATATTCTTCCTTCAAATCAGATAGCTCTGGAATATCCAAATAGCTACACAGATATACACACTGATCATTAGGACGATCAAGTTCTTGATCAAGATCCACCTCTTCATGCAACCATGGGATATATCGTTCCATACTTCTGTGCCTATTTAGATCCTTAAGTACTCCCAAATCTGCAAAACCTGTTAATCTAATACTTCCAGACTGTCCGACATTTCCAATCAAATTATGGTGATTATGATTTTTAAAAATTATCTCCCCGATCTTCTCCTGATCCTCGTCCTCAAACTCTAACTCCTCTCTTGATCCCAAAGGATTCAAGAGCAATTCATAGTTGGAAACAAGTGC
>CAZNJV010000006.1:19366-23945 GCA_964573565.1 uncultured Candidatus Saccharibacteria bacterium
TTATGACCATATCCTGTAAATATTTTTTCTAATCTCTCGCTAGCATCTGTGTTATTTTTCATTATTTCTGCAGCAATATCCAAGATCGAATCTGCAGATCGGCTATATCTTGCACCAAGGTAGGCATTTATGGAAGGTTGTTTCTGATTGGGATTTTGTAGAAGGGTGTGTGCTTTGAAATTATTCCACTTAGACTCTGACTCTATACTCGCTATACTCAAGTCTTTTTTGTAAGATAGCTTCATAAATTGGGAGAAAAATTTAGATATGATCAATCCCTGGGATTGGGAATTTTTCAGCAAATTCTTTTACCTTGTTCTTTATATCAACAAGGTCAGCGTTATTCTTTAAAGCGTCATCAATGAGGTGTGCAATTGTCTTCATATCTGCTTCTTTCATTCCTCTTGTAGTAATTGCAGGTGTTCCAATTCTGATGCCAGATGGATCCCACGGCTTACGTGGGTCATTAGGCACCGCATTTTTATTAAGTGTAATATTCACCTTTTCTAATATATCAGAAGCTTCTCCTCCAGAAAGATTTACACTTTTTACTGTGTCTACAAGGAAGAGGTGGTTATCTGTACCTCCAGATACTACTGAATATCCCAGATCTATCATTTCTGATGCTAATGCTTTTGCATTTAGAACTATTTGTTTTGCATATTCCTTAAATTCTGGTTTCAATGCTTCACCTAAAGCTACAGCTATGCCTGCAGTCGTATGGTTGTGTGGCCCTCCCTGAAGCCCTGGGAATACAGCTTTGTCTATCTTCTCCCCTAGTTCCTCTTTGCACATTATGATAGCTCCTCGTGGACCTCGGAGAGTTTTATGCGTGGTTGTAGTGACTACATCAGCAATGCCAACAGGATTAGGATATTCTCCTGCGGCAACGAGTCCTGCAACATGTGCGATATCTACTGCCAGATATGCTCCTATTTCATCAGCTATCTTTCTAAATTCATTCCAATCTATTACTCTGGAGTATGCAGAAAATCCTGCCCATATTAATTTAGGCTTATGTTCTAACGCTATTTTTCTAACCTCCGCATAGTCGATATATCCATCTTCCTTCACACCATAATTAACGGGATTGTAATATTTCCCAGAGAAAGAGATTTTGTATCCATGTGTAAGATGCCCACCAGCATCCAAAGCCATACCCATTACTGTGTCACCAGGATTTATCAATGCCATATATACAGCTTGATTAGCAGGAGATCCAGAATATGGCTGAACATTCACATGCTCTGCACCAAAGAGTTCCCTGGCTCTAGCGATTGCTTCATTCTCTATCTCATCAATATATTGGTTACCGCAATAGTAACGCTTTCCGGGATATCCCTCAGAATATTTGTTTGTCAGTATCGAGCCCATACACTCAAGTACTGATTCACTGACATAGTTCTCTGATGCAATCAATTCTATTCCTTCTTTTTGTCTTTTCTTTTCTAGATCAAGTATGGACGAGATTTTGCTATCTTCTATCATTCTTTTTGTAACAGGTCATTAAATTAGACATCAAGGAAGCGATTGTCATTGGTCCTACACCACCAGGCACAGGAGTAATGTATGATGGAATTCCCTGCACAGCATCCCAATTTACATCCCCTACTAATTTGCCAGTTTCAGGATGTCTGTTAGAACCGACATCCACTACAACACACCCAGGTTTTAAGAATCTATCATCTACTAAAAGTGGTTCTCCTGTTGCAGATATTAAGATATCCGCAGTTTTAGCTATTTCCTCTATATCTACAGTATGTACATTACACAGTGTTACTGTCGCATTTTTTTCAAGAAGAATAGCTTCTAATGGAATACCTATGATTGTACTGGCCCCAAGGATTACGACATGTTTCCCAAACAGTTTTATATTGTATGCCTCAAGAAGCTTTATAATTCCTAATGGTGTTGCTGGAACAATTGCAGATGGATCTTTTTGAAAAAGTTTTCCTAGGTTTACAGGAGAAAGTCCATCGACATCCTTCCTTGGATCAATTGCATCTAACACTAAGTTTGTATTAATTTGATCTGGGAGTGGAAGCTGAACCATATATCCATCAACCTCTGGATCTTTATCCAAGCTATCTACAAGATTTACAATATCGAGCGTATTCACTAAGTTATCAAGCCTATGCACGACTGCGTTCATACCAACTTCTTTCGCCTTCTTTTCTTTCATGCCTACATATTTCTCACTACCATAGTCATTTCCAACAAGAATAATATCCAATCTAGGGATTCTTTTTCCTTCACTTCTGATTTGAGAAATTTCCTCAGTTATTGCGTCCAGAATTGATTCTGAAACGATCTTACCATCCAGTATATTCATGAGATATATTCTACACTTTACTAAATCTCTTTGACAATCTTATAGAATTTCTTTCTCTTCTTCATCAATTCTCTCCAGTTTCCAGACTCTATTATTTTGCCATTTTCAAAGAAATATATTTTGTCGAACATATCCAAGTTTTCAATACTTCGGGTTATATATATCAATGTTCTATCTGTTCCGATGAAATCTAGGATGTTGTGCAAAATTGTGTCTTTCGATTCTGAATCTATGAATGTAAATGACTCATCCATGACAAATATTCTTCTGTCACGATACAGCATTCTCGCTATAGCTAGTCTCTGCCAATATCCCAATGGAAGTTCTTTTCCTCCTGGGAATGTTTTTCCAAGTATTTTTTCATCATCAATCTTTTCCTTTCCTAAGAAATCCTTAACCAAGCTTACTTTTGATACTGTTTCGTAAAGACTTTTGTTAATATTCTTTCTCTCTCCTGATATCACTACATTTTCTTTAACACTAAAATTGTAATTTATGAAATCTTGGAATGTTACTGCAACTTTCTTTTTAAGTTGCCCCCTATCTAGATCTTTGACGGATATATTGTCAAGTAAATAGTCTCCCTTCTTAATCTGATACAAGCCTGAAAGTATTTTCACCATAGTGCTTTTTCCCGAGCCATCACCACCAAAAAAGGCTACTTTCTCACCAGGGTTAACTACTAAATCAATGTGCTTCAATACCATTGTTTCAGGATCATCGGGATATGAGAAACTTAAATTTTTAAATTCTACTTGAGGAGTACCTTTCTTAAGCTTTTGTGTTCCATGCTCGTGATCACCAAAGCCTTCATAATTCATTAATTCAAAGAATTTCTCATCATATCCCAACAAAGCCGATATATATGACATCGAATCGAAGATGTTATATACACTTGTGTATGTCATATCTACATAATCATAGAGTGCTTTAAATGTACCCAAAGAGTGTCTTTTCACTATAGAGACAGAAAGCATATATACGACATATGCGAACTTTAAACCCTGTCCAAAAATATTTACGATCGTCCTATCCCTGTACATGTTTGCATCTGTCTTCAAATACCCATGCAGAAATTCATCATATTCCTCTACGTATCTCCTTTTCAAATATGCGAAAGTATCATTTACTCTTAATTCTAAGAAGTTTGAGATCTGGAGCGTGACATTCAAAAGATAGTTTAGATATTTCAATTTACTAACATTCTCATCTTGATAGCCACGAATCTTCTTTCTTCTGATATGTACAACCACAATCTGTGGTAGTACAAATAGTATTAAGAACAAAACTGACCAACTCATTGTTTCAAATATAATTGTTGCTGCACTTAAAATCCTTACAAGATTCCCAACGACGCCAGAAAAGCTATCATACGTTAGGATTATCCTGTCTATCGAATATGCAGGTGCGTAAGTTAGAAGATCTTGGAACTTCCCTTGCTCTATATCTTGAAGATTGGACTTAGAGACTTTCGCAACCATCATATATCTCGCATCTTCCCATACTTTTTCATAAACCACAGTATACAAATGTAATCTTGCTTGATTACATGCTTGTTGAATCGACCACAACACAAAGATCATTGCTATGTATGTGAAAGCACTTGAGCTCCAGAATTGATCCAAGGAAAATGCATTCCAATTCAGCAAAATATTAGCAACCTCATCCAAGAATTTACCCACTATTGTTATACTGTATACTTCTGAGAACGTTCCCAATACAAAAAGAATATCTCTTGCTATTGCGGTAAATGTATACCTACCATATACAAATTTAAGCACATTACCTAGAGTAATGAGTTTTTGTCGATATTTTTGTAGAATCATTAGAATATAATAGCATGAGAGATAGAAAATATTTAGAGAATTTAATGTACGATATCTGGGAGAATCACTTTTGTGATATACCTAGAAAGAACCTTGTTTTAATCAAGTTTGGGAAATATTCTAAGCGACAGTTGGGAAGCATTAAGTTAGCCAATGAATATACTAAAATCAAAGGGCTTGTTAAAAAGAATTTAGAGGATTACGAAGCTCAAGATGATCGTAGAATTACAGTCATAACCATTACTAAATATTTTCAGAATGAAATAGTTCCAGAATTTGTTGTTGGTGCCACTATTGCACACGAGTTGTGCCATTATGCACATGGGTTTAGTTCTCCATTGGATAAACAATTTGCAAAGCCACATCAAGGGAATGTGATTAACAAAGAGTTAGCAAAGAGAGATTTGCTTGAAGAACAGAA
>CAZNJV010000007.1:0-23017 GCA_964573565.1 uncultured Candidatus Saccharibacteria bacterium
TATAGTAGTATATTTACCCCTTTTTTGCTATCATTTTGCTTATGAACAAAGACACATTCTATCTAACAACCACACTCCCCTACGTAAATGCAGAACTCCATATCGGACATGCCTTAGAATTTGTACAAGCAGATACCATAGTAAGATATTTTAGAAACAAATTAGGAAAGGGAAATGTATTCTTCAATGTAGGAACAGACGAACACGGACAAAAAATATACAACAAAGCACAAGAAGAAGGATTAGAATTAAAAGCTTTTGTAGATAAATATGCACAAAGAGTAATGGATTTCTGCAAACTCTTTAATGTGGAATATGATAATTTCTACAGAACCTCTGATCCCAAACACCATGAATTAGCACAAATATTTTGGAATAAATGTAATGAAAATGGAGATATATATAAAAAAGAATACACTGGACTATATTGTGTAGGATGTGAAAGATATCTTACAGAGAAAGAATTGGTAGATGGTAAGTGTCCAGACCATCATGTTGCTCCTGAAAAGAAAACAGAGAAAAACTACTTCTTCAAGTTATCCAAATATCGAGATCAACTTTTGAAATGGTTAGATGAAAATAATGAGTTTGTAAAACCAGCTTACAAGATGGACGAATTGAAGAAATTCATCTCGGAGATGGAAGATATCAGCATCTCTAGACTGAGAGAAAACCTTCCATGGGGTATAGAGGTACCAAATGATCCTACTCAGATGATGTATGTATGGTTTGATGCATTAACAAACTATGCAATAGCTGTGGGGTATGGTAGTGATGAAGAAAGATTTAATAAATGGTGGGGTCCAGTACAGACATGTGGCCCAGACAACTTGAGGTTCCAAGGTGCTATATGGCAAGGAATGTTGGCCTCTGCAGGATTACCACAATCAGAGAAGCTCTTAGTGCACGGAATGGTACTAGGTTCTGATGGTACAAAAATGTCCAAGACTGTTGGAAATATAATCTCTCCATTTGAGCAGGAACAGAGATATGGTGCAGAGATAGTTAGATTCTATCTCCTAACCGGTATTACAACCTATGACGACGCCTCTTACAAAGAAGATGATTTGGTGAATATGTATAACTCTAGATTGGCAAACAATTTTGGGAATCTATTAAACAGAGTAATTCATCTTGCAAATGCGAAAGAAGTGGAGATGAACAACGAGGAAAAGGTTGAAAAGGAATTCAAAGATACCGTTGACGGATATGCTAAAGAGATTAATTCTTTGTATGAGAACTATGAATTATATCTCGCGGGAGAGAAGATTGATCAGTTGGCAGACTTTGGAAACAAGTACATTACCAAGGAGGAACCTTGGAGTAAAAATGTGGAAGAAGCAGGAGCGATTCTTAACAATCTAAGCTACCTCTTAAAACATGTAATTGCTGCTTACTCCCCTATTATCCCAATTAGTGCAGAAAAAGCTCAAACATCATTGATCAACTTAGAGAAGGTTATACTCTTCCCTAAAATTGAAGCATAATATGCTATACTAAACGTAGTAAAAAATTAAAACTGCCAAATGTTTAATAGTAAAAAACAGCCACAATCAATAGATTTCCTACAGCCTGTATATTCTCCTACTGATATTTGGGCGAATGCATATATATGGCTTACAAATGTCGGTAAATACATGTTAATAATTGTGGAAATTGTTGTACTTGGAGTTTTCTTCTCAAGGTTCATACTGGATAAACAGAATAACGATCTAACTGAAGATGTAAATGGGAAAGTTACGTTACTTTCTAATGAAAGTTGGCAGAAAAATGCATCTCGTTACGAAAACTATCAGTATCTCCTTAATGATATTGGAACGATACGGGAGAAACAGGATATTAATTCAGTAAAGATAAGTGAGCTAGTGAGTGGTATCCCCTCTTCTTTGCATCTATCTACCTTTGGATATTCAGTAAACAAGGTTTCGTTGAGATTAACATCTAACAGTCTGGATGCCATCAAGGATTATGAATCTTCTTTGAAAAATAATCCTAACTACTCTGATGTATCATTCAATATTAACAAGGATAGTAGTGAGATCGTTGTGAATGTAAATTTCTCAATTGTTGTAGATTAAAATGGAAACAAAGGGTTTAAACACAACAGAATACATAAAGTTGATTAAAGAATCTCCTGAGAAGAAGAAGGGGTATATTTTTGCAGGAGTGACAGTATTTGTCTCTATACTCTTAATAATCTTCGCGGTTCGTCCAACGATTGTCACGATTACACAGATAAATGCGAGTATTAAGGAAAAAAATAGGTTAAATACAGCACTTGAGGCTAAGATCGACACATTAAGTGCGCTAGATAAACAGTATGAGGATATCGGTACTCAGTTAAGCGATTTGGAGCTTATCTATCCTTCAAATGGGAATTTCAGTTTGCTTCTTGCGAATATAGAGTCGGTACTATCCAGAAATAGTTTCTCTTTAGTTGGTGTGGATTTCGATAAATATAGTGATAAAAATGTGGATTTCACACCCAAGGTGCTTATTCCATGGACCATGATGATTGTTGCGAAAGGAAGCACATCGAATTTGGTGAATTTACTTAAGAGTTTAGAAACGTTGCCTATGTATCCAGTAGTGGAGTCCTTCTCCTACTCTGATCAGAAGGATTCTAGTGGATTAACAAGCTTCAGTATAAGCATGAGAATATACAAAATTGATAATAATAATTTTTACAAATAAGTAATATGGAATGGATTAAGAAATCTTTGCTTGCGTTGGTACTGCTACTTATCGTCGCTATAGCTTGGGTAGGATCTACGATATATTTTAGTACTAATAATGTGGATGTGAATCCGAATGCTTCTTCGTATACAAAGCAGCTTTCAACATCTTTCAACCAGGATGAACTAACTACAGTAACAGAAAGGACCACGAAGAGCTTTACGGTCTCCCCTTCTCAATTCTTGAATCTCACAGAGAGTTCAAACTAATCGATATAGTCATCAAGTTTCTGTTGTGCTGATTTCTCCTTAAGTTTCTTTAATGCTTTTGCCTCAATCTGTCGGATTCTTTCTCTTGTAACTCCAAATTCTTTACCGACCTCTTCTAATGTTCTTGAGACTCCATCATCTAAACCAAATCTTAGTGAAAGGACCCTTCTCTCTCTGTCTTGAAGTGTATCAAGAATATCCTTTAACTGATTTCTGAGATATTCAGAGGTTGCATATTCTTCTGGAGATTGTGACCAATCATCTGCAATGACATCCTGAAGCTTACTATCTTTCTCCTCACCTATTGGGGTGGAGAGTGATGTAGGATTTTGTTTAATCTTCCTGATCTCTGCGACTTTCTCTAGTTCTATATCCATCTCCTTTGCGATCTCTTCATCTACGGGAGGCCTACCAAGTCTTGTTGTTAGGGCATTGTTTACCTTGTTAAATTTGTTGATGGTTTCGATCATATGTACTGGTACACGAATAGTTCTTGCCTGATCTGCTATGGCCCTGGTTATTGCCTGTCTGATCCACCATGTTGCATATGTGGAGAATTTGAAACCTTTGGTGTAGTCAAACTTCTCGACTGCTCTCATCAATCCAATATTTCCTTCCTGGATTAAGTCTAATAGCTCCAAACCGCTCTTGCTGTACTTCTTTGCAATACTGACAACCAATCTTAAGTTCGCAGTTATTAGCAACTGTGTTGCTTCTTCATCTCCAGCTTCAATTCTTTTTGCAAGAATTTTTTCCTCTTCACCTGTTAGTAGAGGAATTCTTCCAATTTCATACAGATATGACCTAATAGCATCGGTTGAGAGACTAGATTGGATGGTCTTGAGGATTCTGATCTTCTTCTCTAATGTGAGTTCTTCTTTCTCTAATGGTTCTGCATTCTCTTCTGGCTCCAATACCTCGATATCATTTTCTTGCAATGATGCAAATATATCATCCAAAAGATCTACATCCTCCTCTACTGTTGGAAATACATCTAGGAGATCCTCTTGTGTAAGGAATCCTTGATCTTTTCCCTTCTCTACCAATATTTTAATGGCTTTCTCTTTGTCTGTCATAGAAAGAATTATGATATAATTTTAGATATGGACAGTAAAAAGGACATGTTACTACAAAAGAAACAGTTTTTCTTAGATACCGTTGCTCGGTTTTGTGATAAATGTGGCACTCAGTATGCTCTTGAAGATGTTAATATAATCCAGAACACTGGAGTATCAAGCATTATACACTTTTCGTGTCATAATTGTAAATCTAAGCATATAGCAACCTTAGTCATACCATTGGGTATTAGCAACAGAGTTGCAGTAAATACAGACTTGGATGTTAAGGAGTTGAAAAAATTCTCTGCTGAGAAAGAGATTACGCCACAAAATATTCTTGAGATATATACCTGTTTGAAGGAAAATCCTAAAGTAGTTCTTTAGTCTCCGCTATTCCATATTATATTGAACGTTTGGTTTGTTCCTAATTCAAATCTCCCAGAGAGTTGATTCTCTATGCTATTTAAATTTCCAGAGGATTCAACATTCCAATCTTCTGGATATGTTATATCCAACTTGTATGCATGTGCCCTCTCCCCTGCTTGTTTGAATATATTTAAATCTAGGAAAATATTTTTTTCATTTAACTCCAATGGGAAGTTAGAGCCATCACGGGTTATTCGATATGAGATTTCCAATGTTTTGGTGGTTTGTATTGGGAGGTTGAACCATCCCCCTATTACTTTAAAACCACTCTCCCTTATACTGCTGAATGTATTGTTTTCAAATCCGCTTGCCGAAAGCAAAGTTGCATTTGCAGGTATGTATATTCTTTGATAGTTTGTGTAATCACCCTCTGGGTATGTTGTAGTTTTTGAGGTGTTTTCAGTGGTGATGGAATACGTAAAGTCTATGGTGTTCTCATCCTTAATATTAACGTTCAGGTTGTAATTTTTTGTGAGATACAAATTGGCTTTGTTTCCTCCCCAGTTCCAATCGATTGCAATAGGAGCTTCCCCATATCTTGAATCAAGAGATCCAGCCCATTCTTTTTTGTTGAAGAAATTGTATGCATCTGTGTTTTTGAATGTAGCTTGGAGGTGTTTTTCATTTAAAGATTCTTGGAAGATTTCACCTAAAGAGGCTAGATCTGAAATATTCATTGAAAGAACTTTAGTAATTATCTGATTTGCCAAATCTGCTAAGAATGTGGTTTTTTGTGTAGATCCAGGGGTAAATGCTTCGTGCATTTCGAAGATTTTGGAGTACAGGTTATCACTAGTTATCAGTTCGCTTTGGCCTGGTACTTCTATACCACCCCATGCCTGAAGAAGTTTCTGGATAAAGGCGACATCTATTGTGATAACTCCATCAAGATCGTTACCTTTCCCAAGGTCTGAGATATATGGCTCGGCAGAGACTTCCGTCTCAGTAAGATCTGGATACCAGTTGATCAGAGAGAATGGCCATGTTGTTATACCAAGTGCTTGCTGCATAGACTTCGGAGCCGTGTATGTCTTCCCTTGAACCTTGAGTGTACCATCGGCGTTGTAAATATCATCAACAAATAGTTCGCGGATTTGTCCCCCCTCTACTCCAACTACTCCGTAGCTTGTTAACCAACCACCGGTACTTCTAAGTTCGGATTCGTTCTGAAGTAGAACTAAATACCTCTGCCTTTCTGTTGCACCAAGTACATCTGGCAAGAAAGCAAGAACATCTTTAAATGTCTGAGTAGTAGTATTTAGGGATGTCACGGTATCTTTTATCTCAGATATTTTATCTCTTCCAATTTGTGGGAAGGCATTGATATTTACCTGATTAAGGATCCCTTCGGCGAGAGAGATTTTGTAAGCAGCCTCAGTAATTTTGTAACTGTTTTGCTTTATATCATTCAAATATGTTGTATATTCCCGAGTTGTAGTTGGAACTGAAGATCCCAAACTAATAGCTGGTTGAAAATCACGAACGTATTCAAAGAGAGGTTGTGTTGCTTGTAACATATCCTCTGCACCATCTGCTGCATATTGGCTACTTAATAAAAGTTGGGTTGTATTTGTATAGAGAGTATCCTGCCCAAAAAGTTGAAATGCCCATCTAATATTTTGTAATCCAGTAGACATTCTCTCGACATTGTCCTGTATCTGCACAACTTTCTTTTCACTGTTGGTTGCATCCATGCTCAAGAGTGAGTCTTTAAGATCTCTACTATTTGCTGATATGAATATGAGGCCTAACGAAATACTAATCAGTGGATATATCACAAAGTATGTAAGAGCAATCAGGGCTATGGTGATTCCCGCAGTTTTCAAAATCTGTCCAGGTTTAATTTCCTTTTTCTCTTTCTTTTGTTCTTTCCTTTGAGTTAGTTTCCTAAAGGGGCTTGCAAGTTTATCTAAGAATTTTCCAAGCGCAGTCTTTGCAGTTTTTACATTCTCAACTGTCTTCTTCGTTGGGCCTTGATCATAGTTCCATTCCTTATTTATATCATCATAGTAGGTATGAATCTGATCAATCATTGTTTCTTCTAGTGTTACTTGCTGAACCCATCCATATTTCGATGCGTGAGGAGCAGGTACATAGAGATCTTGTACTACAAAATCTCGTTCGGGATTCTCTACAAATTTTATGGACTGTGCTTCAGTATTTAATTCGAGTAATTTGTATGCAATGGAAAGTGTGGTGTAATTATTTTTATTAGCTAGTGTTACAACTTCTCCTTTCGTTTTGTCTGAGAAGGTAAGTTTGAGTATTCCGTAAACGGCATCTCTTTCGTCTACAATGTTGTGTATGTCCAACCCCTCCCCTTTTATTGTGATCTGAGGCTTTTGTGTAGCATCTTTTACCAAGTCATTGAGGGTTTCGTTATCAATCTTTGTGACACCTTTTCCTAGTACAGTTCCTACTCTTAATATTCTAATATTCAAATTCGTTTTGTCTCTGAATTCTGCAGCTAGGGTCTCACAGTATTTTTGTAATTCCATCCCAGAGTATGGAGATGGAGAAGCCATTTTGAGATTGTTTACCCTGTTTGCAAGTTCGCGATTTAATCGTAGTGATGATATTAAAGAGACTTTGGCATTATGTTTTTTTGCACTTTTGAGACTTTCTTCTAAATAGCTTGATTCTCGGATGAATTCTTTACTGTCGTATTCTTTCGATTGAAGAGCATTATTTAAGAAGTAGAAGAGATAGTCGTATCTCTTAATATCTTTATATATATTCTCAAGACCTTTGAATTCGAAGAAATCAACAAGAGAAGAACCTTTGAGTTCTGATATGTACTTACTGGTTTGGGAATTGTAATTATCTACAATTATGACATGGCATCCTTGTTCTATGAGAGTTTTAGCGATTAAATAGCCAGTTCGATTGCCTCCATGTATAAGTAGGGAGACTGGTGTTTGTGCTTTAATTTTATCTAGCTTCGAATTCCTCATATTATTCAACTGTATCAAAATTTACAGGTATTGGAAAATGATAAGTTTTTAGATTTAGAAGATATCCAGATCTTACAAACACAGGGATTTCTACATCCTCATATCCTTGTGCGGAAACCTTTATCTGATACTGATTATCTGCTAATTCCAGATTAGTAATCGGAGATGTTCCGAGATATTCTTTGTCGACATATACCTTTGCCTCATCGACAGAACTTGTGATGGTTATTAAGCCTTTGCCTTTCTGTGTGTTTGCAGCCTCTGTGTAGTAGAGGATAGTACCATTAAGTATATTGTCAGGTCCTATCTCAATATCAATTCTGGCAGAGGTGTTTTTTGATATCTCTACCTCGAAGGTTTGGTTCTCATAGAAGGTATCGTCTCCAGATATCTTGCTTAATTCAACTGTGTATTTACCCTCTTTTAGATTTTCGACTGTTACAGGTGTCTGTCCGTAATCTTTGTCATTGATCTGTACCTGTGCTTTTCCCTTCTCTACAATTATCTCCATGGAGGTATTGTTGTAGAACATATTTAATAGCGGAATATTGCCTAAAATCTTACCCAAAGGAAGGAAATACAGAATTACGGACACTACAAGAATAGTGATTACTATTATCAGGACAGTTTTACGATTTTTCATTATCTAGATTATATTCATAGCCCCTTCATTTGTCTAGAAACTAGTAGGAGTATCGAGACTCTGGGGATTTTTCTTTAATATTTTTTGTTTTTTGTCTTGAAGCACGGATATTTGCGATCACGATAAAGGCAATACCTAATGCTGCTCCGAGTATTAGTGCGAAGTATCTAATAGCGCCTGTACTTAAAACTGCTAGCGAACCAATTAATAGTGTAATTACCATCTCAATCAAGACAATTTGTCCTCTTGTGAGGTTTAATTTCATCAGTTGGTGATGGAGGTGGCTAGTATCATTTATACGCAACAGCTCAGAGAATGATTTCGGTTTGTATGCTATTAATCTCTTCAATATTACATATATGAAATCAATGACAGGAACAAGGATTAGCATCAGTGTTGTAGAGAACTTTGCATCTGCGACTATTGCTAATATACATATTAGGAAGCCGTATATTGTTTTACCTGTAGATCCGGACATAATCTTTTGAGGTGGAAAAGCAAATACGAGGAATACAAGTAGTGCACCTGCAGCAACTATTGATAGTGTAGATGAGAAGATAGATTCGTATCTAATGGCAATTACAAAGATCAAGGCAAAAATAGTTAAGGAATTAGCTTCGATGATTCCAGGAGAGCCAGCTGTCCATTTTACAGCGTTAATACATACTAAAATCCAGAAAAAGAGGATTAAATCTCCAGGAAATGCGAGTGAAAGCTGTAATCCTAATAATGAGAAATCCCAAGTGGCAAGGTTAAAATCTATGCCTATGAATGAAGAATTCCCAAGATTTATAACAGAAATCGCAATTATTAATGCTGCGATAATCTGATATCCAAGTTGTACCTTGGCTGGAAGATTTAGAATGTCGTCTAATGTTGAGCCTACTGTAAGTACTAAGAACGCGAGGAGAATGGGAATGGTAAAACTATCTAATTTGAAGAAAAACACAATTGCAAGTAAGACAGGGATGGCAACAGCTAATCCTCCAAGTGCAGGAGTTATGCCTTCGTGAAGGGCTTTTTCGGGGTTGTCGAAGTCTTTATGGTTCTTTTTTACACCTGGTTTGTATGTAATGTCATACTTAAGTGCGATCTGTCCAATTATTGGGGTTAGTATCAACGCAAGTACTGCTCCTCCTAGAAACAATGGTAAGTACTGTAAATATTTATGATATTCAGTATTTACGACTGTATCAAAGAAAGGAAGTGAGAGTATAGCGCTTAAAATTCTAGTTATAGTTGAAAAATCCATATTAAGAAATAGTTAAATGAATTAACATTATTGTTCCAGAAACCGATGCTAAAAGACCACATAGTAGTACTAATTTAGAGAGCATCTTCTCTTTGTTGTAATATCTCGCGGTTACTATAGTGCTAACAATTATAGAGAAAAGGGAAATGGAAGGAAAGATATAGAGGAAGTACTTAGGTAAAATCCTCGCATCCGAAGATAGATTGTAGTTGAGAATTGGGGTTAATGAAGGAAACTTGGCAATATTTGTTTGTATCCAATATATCTGTTGCGCGATCATTACCAAACTAAACACGATAACAAACCAAAAGAATGGATCTTTGAAAAATTTTCTTACCTCAAATTGAAGAATGATATTATCAGTTTTACCCTTAATCTTGTAAATCTTGTTCTTAAATGGATCTTTTATACCGAGGTCAAGTTGCTTAACTTTCTCCTCCTTTGGCTTTTCTGATTTTTTAGCCTTCTTCATGATTAGACTATTATATCAGATTGTTGAATAGGAAAAGATATTCATCTAATGTTAGCTCCTGTGGGCGTTTATCAAGAAGCGCAAGTGTATCTGTATTGAAATTTGTACCTTTAAGATTGTTTCTTAGTGTTTTTCGAGGTGATCTGAAGGATTTCTCTAGAAATTTTACAAATTTTTCATTATTAACTTGAATTTCTTCTGGCTTAGGTGCGAAACAAATGAGACTACTAGTCACTTTTGGAGGAGGGAAGAACGAGCCAGGAGAGATATCGAGTAACTTAGTAGGAGTTGCAGAGAGCTGCGATTTTAGTGAAAGAATATTAGAATCTGGGCATTTTGCAATGTATTTCTCAGCTACTTCTTTCTGGACTATGAAATAGCAGTTATTATTAAAGAACTCGGATGAAATAACTTTCTGAATAATGGGTTTGCTGACATTGTACGGTAATGATCCAAAGAATATGATCTTTTTATCCTTTTCTTCCTCTAATTCTTTAAAATCCCAATCTAAAAAGTCTGTATTAATGGTATTGGGGTATGTGAGAGAGAGTTCTTGGGCAAGTTCATCATCTTTCTCGATTAGCAGTAGGTTAGGAGTAATTTTTGAAAGTTTTTGTGTAAAAAAGCCTCTCCCAGGACCAATTTCTACTACTAGATCAGGATTTTCCAACGCTATGTAATTAATAATTCTCTCCCCGAGATGTTCGTTTATGAAGAAATTTTGTCCAAGTGATTTCTTTATCATTAATCTATTCTAAAATCCCAAACATTAGCTTCTTTTTTAAATTCTAAATTACAGACAGGGCAATGTGCTGAATTTTCTTTGAATTTTAGGTTCCCATTGCACTTAGGACATACAAGAATCTCTTGCAGTGTTTGTGGGTTTTTCTGTGTATAGTCTCCACTTAGTTTTGTCTCATATATCACGCTAGGTGGGATATTTGTTGTTTTGAGAAGCTTTTGCAATACTTTTTCTGTATTTATCATCTTTTCATCCCCTAAGATCTTTTTTAAAGATGCAGAGCGTAGATATGAACATCCATATTTATTAATGATTTCGAATTTCTGTGAGGTTAGTAACTGTTTAACATGGTTAGGATCGTATGTTAGGAAGATTGCTTCCTCACCTTGTTTAGTACCCTCAAAATTCTTTGCAGTAGGCTGTTGGTATGGTTTATTTGAAAAATATTTGAAATTTAGGTGTGTTATTGCTCTTAAAGAAGCTTTTAAATTCCGTTTATTTGCAAACTCCTGTACATATGTTGAACCATTATGCATTATTCTGCGTAATTCTTTGTAATATACTCCTGGCTCAAGGATGTGGTGTAGTACTCTGACCATTAACCCTCCATCGAAAGAATCTTCTTTAAAAGGCATGTGATATGCATTTGCTGCTATTAATTCAATGTTAGGATATTGCTTCTTTAGTATACTGTAGTTCTTCTGAAGTGTTTTTAAAGAGTAGTCTAAAATAATGGGATGAGAGTAGTTTTTGTAGTATGTTTCAGTCAAACGTCCATATGACCCACCAATATCTATAAACCAATCACCTTTCTTTCTTTGGAAAATCTTTTTTAGTATTAATTTCTCTGCTGCATCTTCGTATTTTCTCCTCTTCCAATACTGTGCATAATCGTAATCAAAGTAATCATAGTTTGAAACTTCGATCATTTTTTATTCTTTTAAGAGTTTAGTTAGCTTGAGCATCTTGGAGAGCAATCGATCTGTCTCTTTTGAGTTATTGCTTTCCTCGGCTATGGCTATTCTAACACTTAAAGCTTTCTGTTGTCTTGTTAGATATTCTTTTCTCTGTCTTGCTACTATTTTTTGCAGTTGTTCTTCAATATTGTCTTCCACTTCGGTTGATTTGAAGATAATTTCTTCGAATAACAGTTTTTGCTCAGATTCATCTTCAAAAAGTTTTGAAATTTCTGAAATATCAGTACTTTCTAGATGTTTTATTTTAAGATACATATCTCTTAATTCGGGAGAGGAGAGGTATCTACTTGGAACTAATAAATCTGGTTTTCGTATCTTACTAAAGATCAGCAATTGCAGATAGGTTTTGTCCAATAAAAAATCTTTACTTTTCACAAGAAAGGTTTTTGTAAGATTTGACGTCTGAGTGGCTACTGTATCAACATTCTTGCCCGTTTCCAGATCAATCTTTATAAGCTTCGAAATTTTTGTTTTGTAATGTTTTTGTAAGGTTGATGTGCTTACCACGCTAATAAGGTCTTTTAGAAACCTCTGGGTATCCGTAAGGTCCTTTAAGCGGGTAAGATCCTTGTCTCTAATATAATTAGAGAGGATGTATGAGAATGCCTCCTGCTTCTTCTCCACACGATCAGATATAGCATTGGGTTCGGCTAATAACATCTCGTCAATGTCTTTGTAAGGCTCAGAATTGGTTGCGTATGGGTAGAGATTAAGTTCGGAAGCTAACTTAAATGCCCTTATGACTGCATTCTGACCAGCTGTATCACTGTCAAAGAAAAATAATATGTTTTTAGTTAGTTTTGATAATGATTCTAACTGTTCTTTTGTTAACCCTGTACCGAGTGGAGCAACAATATTTTTTACACCATGTTGATGTGCAGATATCACATCGGTTTGTCCTTCACAAAGTATTGCAAGGTCATTTTTTCGGATTTCTGACTTGGATTCGTATTGCCCAAAAAGATTATATTTTTTGTGAAAAAGAGGTGTCTCGGGGGAATTCATGTATTTGGGGCCATAATCATTTCCCGGCATTATTCTCCCGGAGAACCCTACGACCTTCCCCCTGGAAGATCGTATCGGAAACATGATTCTGTCGTAGAATTTCTCTTTCATTTTCCCGTCTTTTAGCACAAACAATCCGGAATCTATCAGCTCTTGTGTCTTGAATTTGTTTTTGCCAATATATTCTAGTAATTTTGGATATTTAGGTGCATAACCAATACCAAACTGCTTTATTGAGTCATGTGAAAAGTTTCTTTTCTTTGAGATATATTCCAGGGCAACTTTATCTGTTTTTAATTGATTGTAATAGTATTTTGTTGCGAGATAGTTAATGTCTTCTAATCTTGAATATTTTGGATTGCTTTGAAACTGTTTTAGTTCGACACCCGCGTCTTTTGCAAGTTTCTGAAGTGTCTCTGGGAAATCTAGATTCTCTATTTTTTGTATAAAGTTGAACATATCTCCAGATTCTCCACATCCAAAACATTTGTAACGTTGTATATCTGGGCTTACTATGAATGATGGAGTTTTCTCATGATGGAATGGGCATAGTCCAGAATAGTTTTTACCAGCTTGTTTTAGAGGTACATATTTTTCAATGACTTGTACGATGTCTAATCGACTCTTTATCTCTTCTATTTGGTTAGAATCATTATCCATGTAGATAATTATAACATTTTACTAGGGGTAGTTTGTTTTATTCACACACCAAAGACTGATTGGAGATATTGCAAGTAATCTCCGCAACACCTGTTGAATTGTTTGTTCTCCAATCTATTAGGTCATCGTTTACAAATACCTTTGTATTAGCAGCACGTCCTGTGATGATGTAGAACTCGCTGGTTAATGGATATTCCATTGTAGAGGGTTCTACAACCTTTGCGATCTTGTTAGGGCCGTCTACATCCAGCTTTATCCATGAGCTTGCTCCACTGACTTCTACTCTCAATTGAAAAGTTTTTACTGTTGGTTCTGTAGTTTGTTGTTCTGTAGACTTTGTATATGTGACTTTTCTAACTTCAGTAGTTTCTAAGATGTTGTTGGCATTTTTCCTTGCCTTTATGGTGATTATATTTATACCTTCGTTCAATGTGATCTCCTGCGAGAAATTTCCGCTGCTATCTACATTAACAATCGTTCCATTGATTTCTAGCACTACGCCAGGTTGTGTAACCCCTTGTACAGTGGTGGTAGGTTGATCTGTTGTACTCTCATTTATAGGTGTGTTGATTGTAAGTGCTGGGGGGCTTTGAAATTTATATATCTGAAGCCCGATATATCCAAAGACAATCAGGAAAAATAATACAGAGAGAGTTGTAACTAGTGCTTTGGGTGTAAGGATGAACTTCTTTAATTTCGAGATATTGGGTTCTTTTCCAGAGTTCTTCTTTATTTTCTTTCTCGGTACGCTTCGTCTGTATAGTGCAAGGACTTTTTCTGTATCTAGACCAAGATATTGGGAATATATTTTTATGAATCCGGTGAGAAAAACCTCTGAATCAAATTTCTCAAACTCATTATTCTCGATATATGAAAGGAATCTTTTTTGAATACGTGTCTCTTGCGAGGATACCTCAAGCGATCTCCCAATGGAATTTCTCTTCTTCTTTAATACTTCTCCTGCTGTTATCATACCGCCAATTGTACTACTTATTCACTCTCTACGTCACCACCATCACCGGCTTTTAGTATTTGGCTAGGAGAAGAAACTAAAACTTGCCTTGGTTTACTACCATCTTGTGGTCCAATGGCACCTGCTTCATAGAGCTCATCTATTAATCTGGCGGCTTTGTTATATCCAATCTTCATCTTCCTTTGTAGGAATGAGGAAGATGCCTTCTGATTATTTATGACAATCTCTAATGCCAATGGGAAGTCTGGATCTCTTTCTGTGCCATTACTGCTTCCACCTGAACCATCATTTCCACCTTTTTCTATGGCATTAAGTAGATCCTCTGAATACTCAATCTCTTCTTCTGAGATCTGTTCTTTGATGAAGTTGATAACGTTTTCACTATCCTCTGTAGAGGTGAATGTACCCTGTATTCTGATAGCCTTTGGTGTGCTCTGATCTTTAAACAACATGTCACCGTTACCTAGAAGTGTTTCTGCTCCTGTATCGTCCAAGATAACTCTAGAGTCCATAGCTGTAGCAACTGCAAAAGCCATTCTTCCTGGAACGTTTGCTTTGATTAAACCAGTGATGACATTGACGGTAGGTCTTTGAGTAGCAAGGATCAAATGAATACCAACAGCTCTTCCCATCTGTGCCAATCTTTGAATCTTGGCTTCTACATCCACACCAGAGGTGAGCATAAGGTCTGCCATCTCATCGATAACCACCACTATATATGGCATTGCAGTATATCCGATTGCTTTGTTGTATTCTGTAAGTTTCTTAACATGCATCTGCTTTAACTGCCTGTATCGTTTCATCATTTCATTTATGACCCACTGAAGCGCATTTACAACAAGCTCCATATCGGTGATGACAGGTGTAAGAAGATTTGGAATACCATTGTAAGCTGCCATCTCAACACCCATCTTTGGGTCAATGAGTATAAGTTTGACCTCATCTGGAGTCTTAGTCATCAAAAGGCCAAGGATTAATGAGTTAATAGCTACAGATTTACCTGTACCTGTAGCACCTGCGACTAGTAAGTGTGGAATCTTGTTAAGATCTCGAATAGCTGTTTTACCAGTTATATCTTTTCCTAATATTAATGGTAACTCATATCTATCTGCTTCTTGTCGCAATTTCTTTACCATATCTCTTGTATATACATAGTTAGGGATAGGGTTTGGAATCTCTACACCTACATATGATGTACCAGGGATAGGAGCTTCTACTCTTACAGAGGAGGTTTGGGAAGCAAGAGCCAATGCCAAGTCATTACTAAGGTTCTTAATCCTGGAGACTTTGGTTCCTACTGTAATAGCTAAGGAGAATCTCAAAACAGTCGGTCCTACTGCTATCTCTACAACTTTTGCCTCAATCCCAAAGTTCTTAAGTGTACTCTGGATTACCTCCGCCTTAGTTCTGTACAACTTCTCATCTTGTTTTCTAACTTCACCTTCTTGAAGTAGGTCAATATTGGGGAATGTCCAGTTGGTATATTTAGGTCTTGAAGGTTCTCCTAAATCATCTGTTCTAGTCTGATCATCAGGAAGATTCTCAGGGAAATTATCCTCGTGCAATGTTTTAATTTGAGGTTCTTGATAGGGTTCTTCATCTTTCTTACTATCTTCTCCATACATTCTAATCTCAGGCTCTTTCCCAAGCTCTGCCATTGGTACATTTAACTTCTCTCCTTTTTCATCATCTTCATCCTTTTGAATCTTTATTCCGGAGAACAATCCTCCAATACTGAAGTTTTCTTTCTCACCATCTTTCTTCATTGGAGATTCTACAAACTCCATGATCTGCTCTAATGTTGTTCCGGTTATTAATGAGAAAGCTACTACTAAGAGTACCAATACTATTATTATCTCTATTAAATTCCCAAAGGTTCCATTTAATGTTAGATGGAAGAACTTACCGATCTCTCCTCCTGCACCTCTTAGCGCGTCACTGTTATTTAGCTGCTCTGAGGTCTGCCAGAAAGAGAGAAGTGTACTTAGACATGCAGAGAAAAGTAATAGTCCGCCTGTTTGTCTAAGTGATTTAAACCTCTTTCCCTTGGTAAGCAAAAAGAAGGATATATATATGAGTAAAATTCCCCATGAGATTGCAGAATAGCCAAGCTGTAGGGTGATGGTATTAAAAAGCTCTGAGTCTTGCGGTATGAATGGTGCTAGAGCAATAGTAATTCCAAGTATGAACAACACAATCCCAAACAAGATTTTTAGCTCGTTACTTTTGATTGTGATGGGCTCTTTTTTCTTTTTCCTGGGCATTTTGTAGTATATGATAAAACAGATTAAAGATTTTTACAAAGTACATATATACCATACAATACTTGCCACTTTAAGTGAATAGTAAAAAATGTGCTAAAAACCTTTGACTAATACCACTAAATATGATAATATCCTTCGAGTTCCTAAGTTTTTGCTTTACAACGCGGTACTTTTTAATGGTTCGCAGGAATCATTCACCGCTTGAAGGCAAGAGTAATATGTTATAACATTACTAAAATATCGTCTTATGATCAAACCTCAATGTAATAGGTCCGGTAGAATAGATTTGGGACTAGGATATTCTTCCAATTTTGACTTCCCAAGTCTAATTGAAGCACAGAATGCTTCGTTTAATGATTTCTATGCGAGTGGCTTCCAAAGGCTTTTCTCCAAGATTAATCCTGTGAAGGATACTATGGAGAAGATGTGGACTTTGGAGTTCAAGGATTTTAGATATGGCAAACCATACAGATCCGTAGAAGAGGCTATCGCAAAGGGATTATCATATGAAGTTCCTGTATATGCAAAAGTTCAGCTTTTGAACAACAAAACAGGAGAGATTAAAGAGCAGGAGATTTTCATCGCAGATCTTCCAATAATGACTGAAGATGGAGTCTTCGTATTCAATGGTATCAGAAGAGTTGTTACACATCAGATTGTAAGAGCAGAAGGCGTTTTGTATGAAGTAAGCGAGAAATTACCTACTAGAAACTTGCACAAAGTTAGACTTATGCCAAGCATGGGCCCATGGTATGAGATTGATACAAACAAGCACAATGTCATCTCCATGAGAATCCTTCCTAAGAGACCTAAGGTTTTAATAACAGAACTTTTGAGAGTCTTCGGATGGGAGACAGATGATGAAATTAGAAAATTGTTTGCAGATGTAGATACAGACGCAGAGAACAAGTTCATTGAGGCAACATTAGCAAGAGATTTCACTAAGAGTAAGGAAGAAGCAGTAATCAGTATTTACAATAAATTAAGACCAGATGAGTCTGTCACTATAGATAGTGCTGAGAAGTACATTAAGAGTAACTTTTTCAATGCAAGAAAATTCAATCTTGGAAAGATAGGTAGATACCAATTAAACAGAAAACTTGGAACTTCCTACGATATTAATAATCCTGAAGAGGTACTTTTGTATCCTAAGGATATTGTATTAGTAGTAAAGAGATTGATCCAAACAAATAATGGTGTAATCCCAGCAGATGATATTGATCACCTATGTAATAGAAGAATCAGAAGTGTTGGTGAAATTCTTGAGAGACAATTAGTAGCAGGTATTGCAAGATTAGAGAAGAATATTAAGGATAAGATGAGTTTGTACGGACAAGATGCAAAGGTTACACCTTCTATGCTTGTTGGTACCAAACCAATCGCTGCATCCATTCAGTCATTCTTTGGGGCAAATGCACTATCAAGTTTCATGGATCAGACCAATATTCTTTCTGAATTAGAGAACAAGAGAAAAGTAACCGCAGGTGGGCCAGGTGGTATTACAAAAGAAAGAGCAACCTTCTCAATTCGTGAGGTCCATAACTCACACTATTCCAAGTTTGACCCAGTAACCAGTCCTGAGAGTGCGAATATCGGTGTTGTTACACAGTTAGCAATGTTAGCAAGAATTAACGAGTTTGGATTCTTAGAAGCTCCATATAGAAAAGTTTCTAAGATAGTCAAGAATAACAAGGCATCATTAGAGGGAAGAATTCCAATTGAGGATGTTAAATCGGGAAAGAAAGTTCTTGCTAAGGCTGGCGAAATAATAACCGAAGAAATTGCGACAAAGATTGCAGCTGAGAAAGAAATCAAGGAAGTGAATGTAAGACCATTCATCTCTGACGAGGTTGTTTACTTTGATGCTATGGATGAAGAGAAGTTCTACATCTCTTCTGCAACAGTTCATACTGATGAAAGAGGAAATATTGTAGATAATCTTGTACCAGTAAGACACAAGGGAGACTTTGTACTTGAGGATGTAAACTCTGTTGATTTTGTAGATGTATTGGCAGGTCAGCAAGCAGGTTTGGGTATGGCATTGGTTCCATTTGTCTCACACAATGACGCAATGAGAGCCTTGACCGGAGCAAACCAGCAAAGACAGGCTGTTCCATTGGTCAAACAGGAGAGCCCACTAGTAGGAACAGGTATGGAAGAGGTTGTTGCAAGACAGTCCTCATGGGGTGTCTATGCACAAGATGATGGAGAAGTTCTCTCTGTAGATGCAAAGAGACTCTCTGTTAAATACAAGAAAGCAGGAATCAAGGACTATGAATTGATCTCATTCTACAGAAGCAATGATAATACATGCTTCACACAGAAACCTGTATTAAGTAATGTAGGTGATAAGTTCAAGAAGGGAGATGCATTGGTTGATGGTCCTACAATGGTCAATGGTGAGCTTTCATTAGGTACAAACCTCAAGGCAGCATTGATGTTCTATGAGGGTTACAACTATGAGGATTCAGTAATCATATCTGAAAGAATCGTAAGAAAAGATCTCTTAACATCTGTACATGTAAGAGAGCATATGGTTCAAGTGAGAGATACTGAATTAGGTCCTGAGACCATAACTTCAGATATCCCTCATGTAAATGACAGAATCTTACAGAAATTAGATGCACAGGGTATTGTTAGAACAGGTGTCAAAGTTAAGGCGGGAGATATCTTGGTAGGTGTTGTTGCCCCTAGAGGAGAAAAAGAGCTAACAGCTGAAGAGAGACTTTTGAGAGCAATCTTCGGAGAGTCAGCAAGTGATGTTAGAGATAACTCATTGAGAATGCCTCATGGAGAAGAAGGTATCGTAGTCAGAAGTCAGATACTTGCAGCAGATAAGGGAGATAAATTACAGCCAGGGGTATTGTATGAAGTTAAGGTTTGGGTTGCAGATACAAAGAAAGTTGACTATGGAGATAAGCTAGCAGGAAGACACGGAGACAAGAATACAATCGCAGCTATCAGACCTATCGAGGATATGCCATTCACAGAAGACGGAGAACCTGTTGACATTGTTTTGACACCAACATTCCTAAAGAGAATGAACATGGGTCAAGCAGCAGAGGTTCACTTCGGAAGATATGCAAAGATGCTCAATGAGAAATTAGCATTCCCAATCTTCGAAGGTGAAAACTTTGAGTGGTTGAAGAATGAGATTGAAAAAGCAAAGGGAGACATATCTCAGAAAGTTGATCTCTATGATGGTAGAACAGGAAAGAGATTCCCTAACAAGATCACTGTCGGTATTAAGTATGTATTGAAACTACATCACATTGCGGATGAGAAGGTACATGCTAGATCTACAGGACCATACACTGCTGTTTCTCAGCAGCCATTGGGTGGTAAAGCACAGATGGGTGGCCAGAGATTTGGAGAAATGGAAGTCTGGGCATTAGAAGCACATAGCTCTCCATATGCACTCCAAGAAATGTTGACCATTAAGTCAGATGATATCAAGGGAAGATCTGCAGCTTACAAGGCGATCATCCATGGAGACAAGATAGAAGCAGTAAACATACCAGAGTCATTTAAGGTATTAATCAAAGAGCTAAACGCACTTTGCTTGAATTTAGATTTAATTTCAAACAAATCTTCAGTAGAGGAAGTTGAGGAGGTATCAAATGAAGAAGTTAAATAACAAACAGAACTTGAAAGATTTTGATGTATTGAAGCTTACCTTAGCTTCTCCTGATCAGATCTTGGATTGGTCATATGGTGAAGTCACAAAGGCTGAAACCATCAACTACAGAACATTTAGAGCAGAACCAGATGGACTCTTCTGTGAGAAGATCTTTGGTCCTACCAAAAACTATGAATGTTACTGCGGTAAATACAAGAAGATCAGGTATAAGGGGATTGTTTGTGATAAGTGTGGAGTCGAAGTCACAACATCTGATGTAAGAAGAGAGAGAATGGGCCATATTGAATTGGCAGTACCTGTTGCACATGTTTGGTTTGCATACGGTATTCCTAACAAGATGTCCATCGTATTGAATATCTCTCACAAGAAGTTACTCTCCGTCATATACTACACAAGGTATATGGTTGTTGATGTAGAGAAGGACAAGAAGGCAGAGATAGTATCAAAAGCAGAAGCCCTTCAGAAGCAGGAAGTTGAAGATTTACAGAGTGAATTAGAAGGAGAATTAAAGCTTACAGAGGAGATGTTCGCAGAGGATATCAAATCATCTAAGAAAGAAAAAGCAAACGAGCTTAAGATCAGCCAGTTAGAGCACAAGAGAAACCAAGCATTAGCAAAGGTCAGAAAAGACTATGCCGAAAAAGAAGAACAGTTAGATGCATTCTACTCAAAGATCTTCCAGACAATTGACAAATTGAAAGTCGGAACAGTATTGAGCGAGGATGAGTATATGAATCTCGAGGAAAGAGATCTAATCTTCTTCAAAGCTATGATGGGTGCAGAAGCTATAAAGCAGATGCTCCAGAATATGGATTTAGATAAAGAGATTAAGAAGCTTAGAAAAGCAGTAGAAAAAGAAAAGGGTGAGAAGAAAGCTGCAACAATTGTTAGAATTCAATACTTAGAAGGATTTAAGAAGAATATGATTGATCCAAGTTGGATGATCGTTGATATTCTTCCAGTCCTCCCACCAGAGTTGAGACCAATAATCCCTCTATCTGGAGGTAAGTTTGCAACTTCGGACTTGAATGACCTTTACAGAAGAATCATAAACAGAAACAACCGTTTAAGAAGATTGATCGAAATCGGTGCACCTGACGTTATCTTGAGAAATGAGAAGAGAATGCTTCAGGAATCTGTTGATGCATTGATTGATAACTCACATAGACCTTCCAAGGCCATGATGAACAACAAGAGACTTCCATATCAGTCATTGACCGATGACTTGAGAGGAAAGAAAGGTCTCTTTAGAAAGAATCTTTTGGGTAAACGTGTTGACTACTCAGGTCGTGCAGTTATTGATGGTGACCCAAGCTTGAAATTTGATCAGTGTGGATTACCAAAATCTATTGCCTTGGAAATGTTTAAGCCATTTGTCATAGAAAGACTTTTGACTAAGGAGATAGCTCCAAATATCAGGATCGCAAAAGAAATGATAGAAGAGCAGGAAGACATAATCTGGGACCTATTAGAAGAAGTTATCAAGAACAAGCCAGTATTACTAAATCGTGCACCTACACTACATAAATATAGTGTACAGGCATTCTATCCTAGACTTGTAGAAGGTGAAGCAATCAGAATCCACCCATTGGTATGTAAGGCATTCAATGCAGACTTCGATGGAGACCAGATGGCTGTTCATATTCTTTTAACAGAAGAGGCAAGAAAGGAAGCTGAGAGAGAAATGATGTCTTCTAAGAACATCATAAATATCTCCAACGGCCAGATCTTGGCAAGTCCTGCAAAAGATATGCTTTTAGGTTTCTATCTAATGACAGATCTTGAGGAATCAAAGAAACCAAAGGTATTTTCTAGCGCAGAAGAAGCAATTAGGGCATATGAAAGAGATGCTATTGGTATTAACGAAGAAATAATAGTAAGAATCAAGGGAGAGAGCATCAAAACTTGTGTCGGTAGAGTAATCTTCAACACAATACTTCCTGAGGATTACAAGTTCATCAACGAGAGAGTTAACAACAAAGTTGTAAACAATATCATAGACGATATTAAGAACTCTAAGACCATGGATGACGTTGTCATCTTGTTGGATAATATGAAGCTCTTAGGCTTCAAGTATGCAACTGATCTCGGTTTTTCATTCGCAATGGAAGATTGTAACCTGGACTTCGATATGGGAAATGAGATTAAGAAGATGGAAGAGAAGGATGAGCAGTTACAGGAGAACTATCTACAAGGCTTGATGACTAAGAATGAAAAGATCAACATCTCTACAAATATGTGGGATGATTTCGCAAATGAATTGGCAGAAGAGGCATGGAAGAAGTTGGATAAACACAACTCTGTATATGAAATGGTCGAATCTGGTGCAAATGGTGGTAAGATCCAGGCAAGACAGGTTTTGACTATCAAAGGTGTTGTTAGAGATTCTAGAGGTAACTGGGTTCCAATGCCAATTAAGAGCAACTATCGTGATGGACTTGGTGCATTTGAGTACTTTGTTGCTGCAAATGGTGGTAGAAAAGGTATCGCAGATAGATCACTTAAGACATCATCTTCTGGTTACTTAACTAGAAAATTAGTTGAGGTAGCTCATGATGTTATCGTGAGAGAGGATGATTGTGGTTATGATGGAGAAGGACTTGCAATGAGAAGAGAAGATGACAGAAGAATCTCTTACATAGATAGACTCTTCGGAAGAACTCTTGCTCAAGATGTAAAGATCGACGGTAAGGTAATTGCTAAGAAGAATGAGTCCATAACTAAGGAGATAGCAAAATTAATAGATGCATCAAACTTAGAGGAAGTCTTTGTAAGATCTCCAATGCTATGTACATCACCATTGGGTATGTGTAAGAAGTGTTACGGATTGAATCTTGAGAATGGTGCAGAAGTCGAAATGGGTAAAGCAGTTGGAGTCATTGCAGCTCAGTCAATTGGAGAACCAGGTACACAGATGACCATGCAGACATTCCATAAGGGAGGTGTTGCTAAGGTCGATATCACTCAGGGTCTTCCAAGAATCGAGGAGCTATTCGAAGCTAGAAC
>CAZNJV010000008.1:0-20604 GCA_964573565.1 uncultured Candidatus Saccharibacteria bacterium
ATTATTGGCCAATATTTCTTCAGGAAGGTTTTCATATACATCTAATATATCAAAAATAAGATATTTGACATACCCTCCTTTTTCTACTAAATTAATATGTATATATTAATTAAACTGCTCACTTCATTATGGGAGAAAATTTAGAAACTACATCCGCAACAGAATCTACGGCTTCTGAGTCTGCAATCGGCGCGACTATCTCTGAGTCACCAGTTAAAGTTGTAGGTGACGTTGCCGCCGGTTTTCAAGCTGCCGTAACACCAGAGGAGGTTATTCCCGATACAAAAAGCGAATCTTATGATAGTAAGGTTATGCTCTTTAATCAAGTTAGAGAGCTCAAGAGAAATAACTTTGAATTAGAACAAAAGCTAGATCAAACGAATCGTAGAATAGAAGCATTAGAGAATAGATTCGGGAATTTCATGACTAAGATAGGTGAGACTTTCTCTGCATTCTTTAGGCCAAAGGGTGTGAATCTTGCAAACGAGGCTAGGAATGTAAATACCAACGTTAGTGATGAGGCCTCTTACATGGAAAATAGACCTGATGATTCTGCTAATAATATGGAAGCATACAAGATGGATATGCGAAAGAATGGATATACAGAAGATGAAATTAATAAGAGAGTCGCGACCATCACAGGTGCACGACCATTCGAAGGTGGATATAACCTCGATCCTGAGAACCAAAGCAAGGCTCCTCAAGAAGAGATTTCTATGGAAGATTACTATACACACAGACCAACCTTCACAGATTGGCAGAAAGAACAGATTGCAAATGCTGGAGGTGTAACCCCAGAAGTAGCACAGGCAAGTAGTGCAATGAGAGAAAGAATGAATACAGAAGAAAAGCCTAAGGCCCCAGTTATGGACAGAATCGGCCAAACAGTATCTCAAGCATTTAAACCACAAGGTGTTAATATGGACTCTGCAAACCAAATAAAGAAAGAAGATTTCAAGAGTCTTGGTGATGCTGTACAAGCAAAAGGCAGTGATGATTACCAATCATATGAAGCACTTGGAAGGCTTTACTTCGGGAACAGTTCCCAAACTCAACAGCCTGCAAGACCATAGATTGTATCTTAAAATTGCAACACGAACCCGGGGCAACCCGGGTTTTTTATTTCAACGGATGATTCTTCCTTACAGTCTCCTCTGCAAACTTCTCGCTTGCATGTACATACCTAGTAGTAGTATTTAAACTCTCGTGACCTAACAATACCTGTAAAGCCGCAGGACTAGCACCATCCTCAGCCATATACGTAGCAAAACCATGTCTCAGGCTATGTGCAGAAGTAGGAATCTGAATACCTAACTTTCTCCTGTACTCAGCAATCTTCTCTTGAAAATAATTTGTAGAGATCCTCATATTATCCTTCCCAAACCTTCCACCAGAAAATGGAATAAACAGGGCAGGGGAGTCGAATTTCTCTAAAAACCCACTCTGTCTATAGCTCTCCACTAACTCAATATACTTCCTATTCCCTTTATCAAATATCTCCAAGTTTAAATCATCCCCGGATGTTTCACGCTCGGGACCAATATCTGCCAACAATCTATCTACAGTACCAGGTTGTTCATTTTCACCACGATCCGTAAATGCAAACTTAAGCCTTACACTCAGATACTTATTCAACCAATCCAAACTCCTTTCAGTTAAAAAAACTGATCTTTCCTTTTTACCCTTACCAATAATGTACATCTTACCCTGAGTATTAACATTCTCTAAATCCAGATTTATAAGTTCAGATATACGCATACCGCTGGCAAACAACATCTCTAACATACACCTATTACGTATAGCCACCTTTTCATCCTTCTCAAACTCCATAGGAGACTCTATCAAACTCACGAGCTCCTTTAGAGAAGCAACCTTCTTCATACGCTTTTCGCCCTTCATCATATCTACAGCATCCGCTGGCAAAGGGATATCCAAATCCCATTTAACTCTAAATTTCAAAAACGATCTTAAAGATGACAACATCCTGTTAATACTGTTTACATCCAAACCAGAATTTTTTCTTGCATTCGTATTCATAGGTCTTTCGAAGATTCCAAGGGACCCATACACATGGTTATACACGCCGTCCAGGAAACTAACCTCAAATACTTCCTCCTTGGCAGGGCTTTCTATACCATCCATATCGCTATCGTTCGTTAAATCGCCCCTAGGAGCCTCGCTCTTAGATTGTCTTGGTATATCGGCGTTTCTTATGCATTCCTTCCTAATTTTATCCAAATCCTTCAAATGTTCACCCGCTTTTAGGTACCCCTTGTATACAGAAATATCCTTTTTAGATACATCCATAAAGCTGACACCCCTGAACTTCAAAAACACAGCAAATATACAAAGATCTCTGGCATAGTTACGCACAGTCTGAATACTGTAGTTACTATTCTGTAAGTCCATCAAAAAGTCATCTTGATCTGGTAGCTTAGGGAATTCTTTCTTGTTCATATTAAATTATGTTACTACAAAAATTATTTTTAACCAATCAGGGCAGGGGGCCAATTTTTTAATTTTCAGATATTAATGAAATATATATGTAGAAAGGGAGTGAGAATGGAAATATATAAAAGATGGATATCTGAGAATTAATTAGAAATATAAAAAGAGCTACACAAGAGGACTTTCTTCAGTTTTTAAGTATAAGACAGCGTATAAGGGCGATTATACTCGGTTCTAGATTTAGAATTGTAACATATATTCCTCTGGAGTAGAAGTCCTCCACCCAGATGTATAAACATATGCATATACATAAATATCTCAAAATCCTCATACTCTACTAAGGTACTTCTGAAAAAGAGAATATTAGCAAATACTTATCCACAGTGTTAAACTATAGGGTTGGTGAAACTATGGGCCTCGTGCAACTATCGGTCTCCTCCCCCTACTCCCTGTAAGACTACCACTAATTTATGAAATTACATTTAGAAAAATAACCACAAAATATACGATAGATAAAAGGATCATTGAGAAAGTTAAACTTACTGAATTTCTTCTAAATATCTGCTCCTGGGTAACCATGCTTACTCCGAAGTAGTACCCTAGCGCTGGAGCTATAGCTGTGATCTCATGAGTATTACCAGATAAGAAAACTCCCAAGAACAAAGTCGAAACAAGAACAAGTGTTAAGAGGCTTTTTCTCCACAACTCCCCCTCCTCTATTCCCATATTCATGTAGTGAATAAATATGACAACAAGATATATTGCCATTATCAAAGGAATCAACACATATATCGGAAGTTCGCTATAAAGGAATCCAAATGTGAAGAAGTAGATCATCAATAATGAGAGAAGATACGAGGACGTACGACCGACTTGGACAAGTGGCAATTTCTTAAAGAGATTAACATTAAAGACATTCGCCATAAGGAAGGAAACATATATACCTATGAATATGACGACCAATATGAGAAGCAATATAAAGGCTTCATATATACGGCTAAACTTCTGAAAGAAGAATATCTCTACAAATATTACAACAGAGAGAACAAATAGTGCTGATTGGAGAATATATAGAAGAGACTTTGGTTTAATCTGGAAATTAAAGGCCCACAACAGGCCTACAAAGGTTATAATGACATAGACTCCCCCATCAACATAGACTCTCCATAACGGAACCTCTGCTTGGCCTTGTAAAACCTTGGTTAAGAATATCGCTAAAGAAATAATGCCCGCTATAAATAGTAGCTTTCCCCTCTTTTCGCTGTCTGTGTTTAGTTCTGTTCTATCCATTTAACTCTTCAAGATATTTTAATCCTTTTGTAGTTATAACTCTACCTCGAGAGGTACGCTTAACAAAACCACATTTCATAAGGTATGGTTCATATACATCCGCAATTGTGGAAATATCTTCTGAAAGTGATGCTGCCAATGTTGAGAGTCCTACTGGTCCGCCATTGAAGTTATTTAATATCGTATTCAATATCAATCTATCAATATTCTCTAGCCCATTTTCATCAATATCTAGGAGCTTCAATGTCTGTTTTACAGAATTGATATCTATGCTTTTTCCAGATGATTGTTCTACATAGTCTCTCACACGCTTAAGTAATCTTAACCCTATTCTGGCTGTACCTCTAGAAGAGGAAGCTAATATTACCAATGCATCTTCATCAATTGCTATCTTCCAAAGATTAGCTGCTCTTTTGAGTATTGAGATCATATCCTCGTCTGTAAAGAAATCCAATCTCTGTACCAATCCGAATCTATCTCTCATTGGTGAGCTTATCTTCCCTATCTGTGTAGTCGCCCCTATCAATGTGAATGGTTCCAGGCTCAACCTTATGGTTTTTGCCGATGGGCCTTTCCCCATTACAATATCCAATACACCGTCTTCCATAGCCGGGTACAAAATTTCCTCTACTACTCTAGATAACCTATGTATTTCATCAATGAAAAGAACGTCATTCTTCTTTAATCCCGTAAGTATGGCAGCTAAATCCCCTTGATGTTCAATAGCTGGTCCTGATGTTATCCTTATACCTCCCCCTATTTCCTTAGCGATAGCCATAGCGAATGTTGTCTTACCTAACCCTGGAGGACCATAGAAAAGAATATGATCCACTACTTCTTTTCGCTTCCTGGCTGATTCGATCATCATCTTGAGTGTTTTCTTTTCTTGGCTTCTTCCAATGATTTCATCAAACTTGGATGGTCGTATTCTTTGTTCTTGTTCCAATACCTCTGGGATTTCCTTGTTAGGTATCACAGGTGATTTTTTCTTGCTTTTTGCTAATTCTGAACTAGACTGTATCATTATTCTGTTAATACTTTTTTAATTAGTTCTTCTATCTCTATTTCTTTGTCCTTTTTCATAATCTTTTCACCTTTTTCTAACTGTTGTTTTAATCCTTCTCCACTAAAACCTAGAGCTTTAAGAGCATTCTTTAGATCAGAGAGCTCTTCATTCTCACTTGTTTCCATCTTCTTAAAATCTATCTTTCCTCTTAATTCAAGAATTATCTTTTGTGCTCCTTTACTTCCAAGACCAGAGGTTTTACTCAATCCCGCATCATCACCTTCCACAATCATTTTCTCTACTTCCTCTTTCGAATAGGTGCTCAATATAGCAAGTGCAAGCTTCGGACCTATCCCAGATACCGTAAGTAATTTCTCAAAGAAATCTCTTTCACTCTCTGTTAAAAATCCAAATAACGTTTGGGAATCCTCTCGTACATGAAAAGATGTATACAGGGAGATATTTTCACTGTTCTCAATTATATTGGTTCTTTTGGTTAAGAATACTCTGTACCCTACTCCTCCGGAGGTTAATATGTCTACAAAATTATCCTTGCCTGTATTTATCTTGAGTATTTTGCCGGTAATGTATGAGATCATATGTCCATTATACAGTATTACCCTATATTCCTCGAGACTAGGATTTGGGTAGCTATGGCTATGGCCATGGCATCAGCAGCATCATCTGGTTTAGGTATTTCTTCTAACCCGCATAGTACTTTTACATTCTGTTGTACCTGCTTTTTATCTGCTTTTCCATATCCTGTTATGGCATCTTTTACCTGTAATGGGGTAAATTCAGTTAATGGAATATTATTCTGCTCAAGAGTAAGTAATACTACTCCCCTCGCCTCTCCTACTGAGATCGCAGTCTTTGCATTGTTACAGAATATTAGAGTTTCTACTCCTGCATATTCAGGGTTAAACTTTTTGATAAGTTCATTTAAATCAGAATATATTTCTGTGAGTCTTTGGGATATTGTTAATTCTTTGGCAGTAAGGATAGCTCCATAGTCCACAGGAGATGGGTTACCACTTTCATCAAAATCTATTATTGCCCATCCAGTAGTAGCTACTCCTGGATCTATCCCTAATATTCGCATAGACACCCTAATAATCTAAATCTGTCCACACATTCTGGACATCATCATAATCCTCTAACTTCTCTATACCCTCTTTTGCTTTCTCTAATTGATCCCCCACTAATTCCTTGTATATCTTAGGCTCCTTAACAATCTCTGCCTCTTTCAAAACAAAACCTAGTTTAGAAATAGCATCCCTTACCTGAGTTAAGTGGTTGTACTCAGTATATATCTCGAACCCCTTACAATCATCCATATCAATATCTTGAATATCTAAAATTCCAGGAATATCCATAAGCATCATCATCACACCATCAGGATCATCCGCAACAAAGGTATCCTCCCCACCAAATTTCTCAGATTTCCGCATATGACCAGACTTAATAACTATGTAACCCTTGGTTTCAAAATTCCAGCCAACAGAACCCTCTGCACCCATTGTCCCCCCTATCTCATCAAATATCTGTCTTAATTCAGAAACTGTCCTATTCTTGTTATCACTCAAAGTATCTACAACCAACTGAATACCATGTGGACCAAAACCCTCATATGAAGCCTCCTCAAATACAACACCACTATCTCCACCACCTACACCCTTCTCTATAGCCTTCTCTATCCTATCCATTGGAAAACTCGCCTCCCTTGCCTTATCAATATACAACCTTAAGTTAGGATTCATATCAGGATTACCACCACCTTGTCTAGCTGCATGCGTTATCTGTGTTGAGAGTTTGGAAAATGCTTTTCCTTTCTTAGCATCATTTAATGCTTTCTTGTGTTTAATGGTATCCCACTTGGAATGTCCTGACATATATTACAATCAATGTGAATTTAGACATCCATATTCTACCACAAAAGGCCCTAAAGCTTTACAGTATACTTCTTTTTGTCTTCTTCTTTCTTTTGTTCAACCTTTGGTTTCCCTTCATTCTTAACCTCTTCTTTTGGCTTTTCCTCTTTCTTTTGCATTACAGACCTGTTACCCTTCTCACTGTATGTCTGATTACTCCATTTCTGTATCTTCTCCTCTATCTCTACCCTGTCCACACCATATTTTTCTCTCGATTTCTTTATGATCTCTTCTCTACAATCAAACTTCTGATATCTCACAGGCAAAGATCTACAGCTGAAAGGAACAGATGTCATACCATCAATACATAGTTTGATATACATAGCATGGGAATCCAGTGAGACAAGATCATCGCAAGATACTACTGGTGCAAATTCTTTTTCTAAGATAGAGGCATCCCCCTGGCTCACAACAAATGAACCCAAAGTACCAACATTACCAAATATAGCCTGCCTTACTGTTAAAGGTAATTGATCGATATACTGGTTCGTCATCGTTAAATTGAGATGATATTTTCTTGCTTCTGAAAGAATCTTTGCAAAAGAATCTGTAGCGAAGTTCTGGAACTCATCAACGTACAAGAAGAAATCCTTACGCTCTGATTCTGGCATATCTACCCTCTCCATCGCCGTAGCTTGAAGTCTAGTAATGATCATTCCACCCAGCAGTGATGCCGTCTCCTCTCCTAGCCTACCCTGTGCAAGGTTAACCAAAAGAATCTTCCTGTTATCCATAATCTCTCTCAAGTCGATTGTAGACTTCACCTGGCCAATAATATTTCTAGTGACTGCAGAAGACACAAACCTTCCAACTTTGTTCTGTATAGGGGCTACAGCCTCTGCAAGTAGCCTTGGATTCTGTGCCATCTGTGCAAACTCCTCCGTCCAGAATTTGTACAAGATTGGATCGTTAACCTGCTTTAATATGAATTTTCTGTATGCATTGTCCGTCAACATCCTTAGTACCGCCAAAAGTGTTGTACCCTGAGCCTCGAGTGCTGTAGCAGCAGTATTGGTAAGAATATATTGCAATCTAGGTCCCCAAGAGGTTCCAAATTGTTTCTTAAATACCTCTACTACACCATCCGCAATTAGATCTCTTTGTGATTTGTCCTTTAATTCCAAAAGATTGAACCCCACAGGATGATCTACATCTGTAGGATTGAAATAGATAACATCATCAACACGATTAGGAGGGATATGATCCAAAAGATCTTCTACAGTATCACCATGAGGATCCACAAAACATGCACCATCTCCTGCTAAGACATCTGATATGAACATATTTTTAAAAACTGTTGATTTACCTACACCTGTCTTACCCAAAAGATAGAAATGACGTGCACGGTCTGCTCGTTTCAAGCCGAATTGAACTGTTGCTCCACGATAGTCTGTCTCTGCAAATACAGTAACATCATCCTCAGTTGCCTTCGGCATATTCATAGGAGGTTCAAGTTTCTTAGATCTACTCCAAGCGATATTTGGTGTTTCCACAGAGATATTGGGAAGGTGGTACAAAGATGCTAACTCCTCAATATTCAAGACATCTGGTTCTTCCCTATCCATATGCCTTACCACATACTCATCGTATATTTCTTTCCCTGTCTTCGTTGGCTTGGAATGTATGAAGTTGTTCAGATGCGCAGTAGTAAACTGCTTGAAACTTGCAGCCACATCTCTAAGAATCTGCTCTGATCTTTCCTGGGTATTAGCCTTGGTAACAACACGAATCTTAACCTCAAATCCAAGTTTAAGCATTTTGGTCTCAATCTCTTTTAATTCCTCCTCTTGTCCAGGTTCGAGTTTGACCACTTCCTTCTTCACAACAGTCTCACTGCTAGAGAGACTCTGCCCCATCTTGGCCAATCCTTTGGCAATTTTACTTAATATTGACTCACCATTGATATCTTTACCTTCTCTAATAGCTGTAATATATTTCTTTGAATTCTTTTGCCAGATATTTGATACCGGTCTCACAGCTATCTGTAACCAAGCTTTCTCTCCCTTTGCAAGATCAGACATCGCACCGGTTATAGCGGCTAAAGGATCTACCTCAAAATTTCTAAATGTTTTAATTGGAAATATGGAGTCCTTCTCCATCTCTATCTCTCCGCAGGTAACAAATGTGTCCTCCTCAGAACCATTCTTGAGGGTATAGTCATTCACATAGCTAATATCTGCGTTGGGATACTGTGCATACATCTGTCCTTCTACAAACTTTGCCAAATGCTTAGGTGTAACAACATAGAAACGGATACCATCTTCATCACTTGAAACGACTTCAAAGCTGATAATGTCCTCTGCTTTTACAGCATCACCTAAAACACCATGGACGGAAGCAAACATCTGTTCTGCAGCCAATGCGGATTTATCATTCTCTCTTGGAACAAGAACCTGCAAAACAAGAGGACTTCGGATGTCTTCAAATACCTCAATCTCCTGCTTGTTAACTTTTTTGCCCCATATCAAAACGAAGGCCACGAAGGCTCCGGAGAATGCCAAAAGTATTAACATAACTGCAGTCATATCGAAATTGTAGAGTAAAAAAGTTATTTAATCAAATACATTCTTAGAAGCTGTACATCTGCTGGATATCTTTTCCCAAGACTACAACAATGTCTCCTGTGGTCATAAATGCCGGCCTTCCTTCTATCAGATTGAAGCTCCCTGAGAGGATTTCTGTCACAATCTCTAGTGAACTTTTGTAGTCATCTTTGTCCGAGACATAGACCACTGTACGATCAGTCGTACTTGGAGCATTTTCATACCTCACCACATCACAGCCAGAATTCTCAATCTTCCTACCAAACTGTTTTGCAGCCCCAGCAACACCACTTCCATTGTAGACCTCCACTCTAACTCTCTCCTTCTCTAGTGACCTATCAACGACTTTAGAGATTAGATTCCTGTATACAGTATCAAATTCCGTAGTATTCAAATATCTCATCTGCCCACCGCTACTTGATAGATCCTCAGTAGAATATCTGTAATATGACAGATCTATACCATAGGCCTCTGTTTTCGCGACCTGGGTATTAAAGGTCTCCCAGAATGAAAGATATTGTCTGAAAGACAGATTACTGAATACATTACTCTGAGTTTTTAGCATCAATCCTAAATGTACCATGTTATCAATTGCCGAATACTTTGAGGCAAGCATATTCAATTTGTAGAAAGAGTCCCCCAGGATATCCGAGTCTACCGTTTTAAAATACTCTCTGTATTTATCTTCTACGCCACTAAAATCGCCATACATTCCAGAATAGTTGGTGATACCTTCTGGGGAGAACCATATATATCTGTCCACCTTTGTACCAAGCATTTGTCCTATCTGCCATATTGCGTATTCCACTCCCCTTCCCTCCTGCAGGAAATCTCCTGCGTATCTGAAAGAAGACAAGGCTATACTATTTCCGAAATCTTCTTCAAGTCCTGAGAAATACATCCACCCAGGGACATAGATAAGAATCGACTCTTTTTTACTTTGGTTAGTTAGGAAAAGAAATATCTCAGATATTTTTCTGTCTGTCCCACTTCCACCTTCTATGACCACAAGTGTTTTCTCAAAATCCCCCGTAGATTTTGAAAGCAGGTATTGGTGTGATCCGTTTTGTTTTGTAGGATCACTGAATTTAGCCGATAAAATGAGGATGAAATATGTAGAGAGGAAGAGAATAATTAAAAGAAGTGCACCATATACTAGAACCTTACTCCAATTAATATGAATTTGTTTTTGTGATTTGTTTTTTTTTCTCATTTTAATCGGTATATAGCCAACTTCCCAGAGGGCTCCTCAAAAGATAGAAGTACTGATTCCAACTCTATTGCGGCTGGTGTCTCCCCACCTTTGAGTGTTTGAAATAGTGTGTCTCCTTCGATATATATGCCAAGATATTCTAAAGATGCTCGAATCTGGTACATCCTTCCTGTTTTAATTACAACTAATACTTCATTGTCACTCAAGAATCTGAAATACGAGAGGGAATATTTTGCATTATCAAATGGATATGGTTTGAATATCATCTTCCTTCTGTTAACACTACTTCTGCCTATATATCCTTCTGCTTTCAACCATTCTGAACCTAAATCAGAAGTTCTCACAAAATCGTCTATCACTTCTGTGGCAGAAACTTTTGTTTTTGGAAGCTTCTCAAACACCTCCTTGCTTGTATCCTCTCGCAAGATCACTTTTGCATAATATATTTTTTGTACATTGTGTTTTTCAAACTGTTTTTGGAGATATTTTTGCATTTCAGAATTCTTTGCAAAAAGCATAAGCCCGGATACTGGTTTGTCCAATCTATGAACCACGCCAGCTCGATCGATTGTAGTGTCGTATTCTTTCTTTTTTGTTAAATATCCAGCAATGTAGTTAGCCAACGTATCCTTGGCATTCCCTACTCCTGGATGTACAGAGATCCCTTTGGGTTTATTCAGGACAATATATGAATCAGATTCATAGACAATATTTAAAGGATAGTCTTGGAGAATAATTTTGTCATATGAGGAGTCGGAGAGGATACTGTCCACTTCATCCTCCTGCACAGTAATGCTATCCCCTACTCTTAGCCTGTATGATGGCTTACTTTCTTTCCCGTTAATGGATACCAGCTTCTCCCAATTTTTTACAAGAAAACTTCTACTATGCACCTTAAAATGCTCACATATGAATGTGTCTGCTCTCTTATTCTCATCTTCTTTACTGATTTGGACAGTACTCATATGCTATCTAATTGGAGATTTAAATGAATGATTAATACCAATCTCACGTACAGAAGAGACCTTCTCTATGACAACATTTGCCTTTCTTAGATCTCTAACAAAAAGAATTACACCAAAGAATGTCCAAGCAAAGAATAGATACATGGATATCTGTTCATATATGTCCAAGCCTCCCGAGACATATATATATCCAACTATGGAGGCTGAAAGACAAGAGAGTATTACATTAACCAGTAGATATATTCTTTTTTCTAATATCGGCTTTTGTATTCTATTCACAAAGTTTATGAAGAATATGGAAATTATTGGGAAGATTAACAATAATCCTCCTTGTAACACCCAAGTCCCATTTGCTCCATTGAGGCCTAGCAGTATGAAAGAAAAGGCCAACATTGTTTCGCCAGAAAAGTATATTGTTGGGAACATCTGTCCCCATCTCCATTTCTTAACTCTTGATGACCAAAAACTTGCAGAGAGCAGATATACAACAAACATTGCAAGAATATTTAATCCCCCATCAAATATATTTAAGAATCTCCAAGGTAATAGTCTAAACCAGAAAACCTGATCTCCATACTTCTCATATGGTAACCAGTACCAGATGTATCCTGCAAAATCTTGGTAGTTAGAAAGTACATATACGATTCTTCCTACTAGGAAACCTAGAAAAATTGATACTATGAATAGATCAAAGGTTGAGGATCGATCTTTTCGGGTCTCCATAGCACCTCTCCAACAGACAAACATGCCGAAAAAAACGACGCACAAGAATAATACTGAAGGGCTAAATGTTGAGAATAATTGATAGATCCAATTGAGTATACTGTCCACCATTTCTGCTTAAAAAGTTAATACTGTAGTATATGATATCACAGTATTAATGCTTTTTATTCTTCTTTTTCTTTTTGTTATTTTTGCTTTTCTCTACAACAGGTTCTTGTACCTGAGGTTCTTTTTTCATCTTCCCTACTAATGCCTCATATCCATGTATTAATGAAGCTCCAAGCTTCACTGTAAGACTTCGCTTTTTGGTGCTGTACCTTGTTTGCTCTGACTCAACAACTTTCGCCGCTTCCTCTTTAGATGCCTGAATCTGTTGCTCCATGACTTCCTTGGAAGGTGCCTGCTCTTCAACTACGATGTCGGACGAGACTTTCTGTCCACAGAATGCACAATATTCACTATCTTTTTCAATATACATACCACATGCTTTACATTTCTTTTTAATCTCCAATCCACATTTAGGACAGAATGTATAACCAGGATATAGCTGTGCACCACACTTTGCACAGTCACCTAACTCTGCTGTCTCGTACTTAAGATATCTTCTTTCTAAATCAGCCCAATAGATTTGCTCTATCGTTTGGGATGGTCTGATTATTAAATAGATGATCCATCCAAAGATATTCAAGAACAGTACTAAAAGGACATAGATGATCCTTGCCTTTTTATTTGTTGTTCTCTCACCTGAATCCATCCAAACCCAATCCAGAACGACAATCCAAAAGACAACAAAGACTAAAATGAATAGCTTTGAAACTATTTGGAAGTTAATTTGTCCCACACCATTGAGCAGATTAAGCAAGAAAGTTTCCATATTTGCCTAATAAAAATTGTAATATGGTCGGGGAGGGAGTTGAACCCTCATGCTATTGCTAGCACGGGATTTTGAGTCCCGCGTGTCTGCCAGTTCCACCACTCGACCTTAATGCTGGTATTATACAAAAAATTATTGATATATTGAAGTCTTTTGTTACTTTTCTCCCTTGTAGAGATTTCTAAAGCTTGCGATTTCATTCACAAACGCGAGTTTGATTACACCGGTAGGACCATTTCTGTGCTTTGCAACTATCAGTTCCCCTATTCCCTTGTTCTCAGTATCTGGATTCCATGTCTCTTCTCTATCTATGAACATCACGACATCTGCATCTTGTTCGATAGAGCCTGATTCTCTAAGATCAGACAGCTGAGGTCTTCTACCTTGCCTCTGCTCTACTGCACGATTAAGCTGAGAAAGTGCAATTACAGGGACATTAAGTTCCTTTGCAATGTTTTTCAGACCTTGAGATATCTCTGTAACTTCAAGAGTTCTGCTTTCTGTGCTACTACCATGCATAAGCTGTAGGTAGTCTACAAAGATCATATCTAATCCATGCTCCAAAGCTAATCTTCTTGCCTTGGTTCGTATTGCATTAATATGTTGTCCCGCTTGATCATCTATGAAGATATTTGTATCTCCGAATTCTCCCATGGTTTCAGCCAATTTCATCAATTTCTTGTCTGTTAGTCTACCAGTTCTAATCTCCCAGAATGGAATACCTGACTGCATACCGATAAGCCTATCCATAATTTGAGTCTTGGACATTTCCAAAGAGAAAAATGCTACTGTCTTCTTCTCTACCATTGCGGCATGTCTCATCATATCCAATGCTAGAGAGGTTTTACCTACGGATGGTCTTGCAGCTAAGATGACTAAGTCTGATTTCTGGAAACCACCTAAGAGATCATCCAGATCTTTGAACCCTGTTGAGACACCAAGGTAAGCTTCATCATTTTCGGCTCGCTCTGCTCTTTCATATGCTTCCTTGAGCAAGTCTTTAATATGTACGAAGTTACTCTTCGTACCGGACTGAGCAACATCAAAGATCTTTTTCTCAGATTGATCGATTACCGTATCAATCTTCATAGACTCGTTAAATGCTAACTCCGTAATATCTCGTGAAGCCGTAATTAATCCTCTTCTTGTAGCACTCTCTTTAACAATCGCACCATATTCTTCTGCATGAGCAGATGTTGGAACCATTGCCACAAGATCCGCTAGATATGTTTTTCCCCCTATCTTCGCTAACTGTTTTTTCTTCTTAAACAGGTCTGACAATGTAACAAGATCGATTGGGAGTGCATCATTGAAAAGTTCTAGTATACCGGCATATATAATTCCATTTCTTTCATCATAGAAATGTTCAGGAAGAAGCCAACCTGAGACAGCGATAACTGCATCTTTGTCTATCAACATAGACCCGATGAGTGACTGTTCTGCTTCTAAATTTTGTGGCGGAATTTTTTCTGCCATTTAAATATTTTTACAAAAATATTACTTCTACACTCTGTTGATCTTCTTCATCAACCTTCTTCTTTGTAACGTTTAGGTATCCTTCTTCTCTGACATTAGCAAAGCCAAAATGTTTTATGAATTCTTCCTTGCTCTTCAATGTATTTCCTTTAGGTCCATCCTCACTGTATGCACATGGGAGTAAAACTGCAGGATCTACATCTGATATGACCTTTTCCATAGTGTCAAAATCCATAAAATTCACCCCATCTCCTACTGGGAGGATTAAGACATCGACATCTCCTGTATTTTTAATACTTGCGAGATCGAAATTCTTGTCTGTTCCGCCTAGGTATACAACTCGAAGATTGTTTTCATCAATTATATATACATCTGAATCAATATCTCTTCTGATCATTAGTCCTCCTACTTCGAATTCTCCCGGCGAGCATATCTCCATCACCTTTTCTCTATGCTCTGGAACTACTTTCCCATCTAACTTTGAATCCTTGATTATACTTTCCTTGATCTCCTTCTCATAGTTAGTTACAACTACGATATCTGTACTTGTTTTAGGAAAACTTGTTCCTGATTCAGAGAGCAGCAATGGATCTGTCATTACAGATATATTGGGGTTTGATATGAGGAAGCTTGTCCAACCAATTTTCTTGATTTTCATATATTCTAGTATTTAAATTACCTTACTAAGTATATCAAATTTCTTCCGGGGCGGTAGAAGAAACTATTAGGATAACCCTAATGATTTTTTTACATCTTCTACAAGGGAGTTTTTCATCTCTTGTTTAATCATTTCTACTTTTAGACTTTCCATTGAGGATATACATGCTTGTAGTTGGGTCATTACCTTGGTATCTGTTTCTCCATCCATCATCATTTTCTTTACACCTTTTACCTGTCCTTCTACTCTACTGATTCGATTTTGTATTACCTTGGGATATGTCATGGTAAAAGTATAGCCAATAGGTCAGATATAAGCAATGACTACTTCCTTTTTTTCTTTACAAAGAATACTATTCCACCAATTAGAATTAACCCAGAAATAATATACAAGATATAAGGGATAGAAGATTCTTGAGAGACCTCCTTCGTGACCTCTTTCGCATTACTTGTTTCTTCTGTTTCTTGTTTAGAATTCTCCTGCCCCAGATCTGTGCCTATAAAGTCTTCTGTGGTACTAGTCGTAGAATTTGGAGAATAACCTGTTTGTTCATAATTATTGTCTTCATCGACAGATGTATCACCGCTATCACTCGCCCCAAGAATAACACTTATTCCTCCGGTACCTGTTAACCCCACAACTTTCCAATAACTAAGATCTTCTACTGTCACAATAGAAGTATCTTGATCCAAAGCACTTTTCGTAATGGCACCGGAACAATTTATATCAACCGCATCTAAGTTAGTAACATTTGGACAAATAATAACATTCGTATCATTTACCCCTTTTGGTATATATAAAGTATGAACATTCGTAGCACCAGGCGCTTCTTCCATGTTTGCAATATAGGATTTCTTCTCTGTGCCATTTGAACTTCCGCTTACTATACTCCAATCTCTATCTGTAGTTAAATCAACAACCACATCGCTAATTAACAAGTTCGTATTAATATCTTTGACCAGTACTGTTATAGAAGAACCATTTGCACCACTCAAAGAGTTCTCCTTAATGCTGTTTCCATACTCATCAAGAACATCTAGGTTTTCTTGTGTTACCTTAATTTGATTTAAGCTGAGGAGCTTTTTCCCATAGGTTACAAACTCACTCGTCTCAGAAAATTGGCGCCACGTAATTATTACTCCTCCATGATCATTCCCAACGGGTGAAAAATAAGTTGTAAGATCTAATTCATTATCTGAGATTTTCATTCCATCACTACCCCACAAAAGCTCCCCTTCCGAGGAGACACGTTGTGCATATAACTTCCCGATTGAATCATCCGGATCATCTCTGAAATCTGCCCATATAGAAATTATGCCCGATGATCCATCTGGGACTATAACCATATTGCTTTGGTCCTGCGCCTCTGTACAAATTTCAATTCCATTATCTGCCCAAAGGATATTACCGTCACTATCAATTTTTTGTGCATAAAGATCAGTATAACTTCCATCACCGTTTCTGTAATCGGACCACGCTAGTATGTATGTTCCATCCGCCATTGCAATAAAGTTTCCCCCATTCCCATTCCCAGCCCCAGTAGATACGGCACTAATATCAAACCAAGCCCCTGGCACAGAAGCTATTATTTTTCCATCATCTGTCCAAAGTAAGCTTCCATCTTCATTAATATGTTGGATAAAAATTTGATTCTCCGAATCCGTTCCTGCGATAAGCACACCTCCTGCACCATCTGAAACTGGATATGCATCATAAGAAATGATTCCAGAAACTAAAACTCCATCGGAAGCCCATACTAAAGATCCAGAACTGTTGATTCTTTGAACTCGAAGTAAACGACTCCCTGTTTCATTCTGAGACCATGTAATGATTGCTCCGTTGCTCCCGTCTGATACCAAATGAGGAAAGCTTTTATATGATCCTATCAAGCCACCAATTAAGACACCGTTTGCCGCCCATTCAACTGTTCCAGAAGAGTTAATTCTTTGAGAGTAGATATCATTATTGGTAGCACTATTTCTGCCATCTCTCCATGTCACAATTATTCCGCCAATTCCATCACTAATAGCATCTACGAAGGATTGGCTTCCGGATGCACTGCAGACAACAGCTCCATTTGTATCCCATAATTTTTCCCCATTTGCATTTAATCTTTGTGCATACACATCACTTACGCCATTGAAATCATATAAATATACAACAATTACTCCACCATTTCCGTCTGAAATTAGTTTCGATATAGCACCAGGGGAAGCAATTGTCACGTCCTGAGCCCACAAATTCTCCCCATCATCACTCATCTTCCTTATTTTCGCTGTATTGTCCACAGAATCAAATATCGCTAGATAGTAGAAGCCATCTTCATCTCTCAAGATATTTGTGGCCCAACCGCCCTCGTATAACAACTCTCCATTACTTTCCCATTGTAGAGAGGGAACTACAGCATTAATTTTAAATTTGGGTGAAAAAACAAAGATTAGAAGAACCCCTAAGAATACAGAACCCAGAATAACTAATATTTGAGATGTCTTCCGCATTCAACTGCTTCTTTTGAAATTAGCAATATAAAAAGTATATGAGAAAGATATGGGGAGTGCAACAAGAAGGTATGTAATATTATGGGCTGTACTATGTATAATTGAACATGGAAAAAGATAACGCAGAGATAATTAATGACAACCCCATATTACATCTACTCGAAAAGCACGAAGCCTTTTCTCTCATCGACGATCCAGCATCATCTCTCTACCCTCAAATCTGGGGACTTTGTGATTTTGAAAGAAAGGGCATTGGATATATAGGTGAATACGACAGTCCAGACAAGCCAATAAATGTTAAGTTTAAAATATATCAAACCCCGAAATACGAAGATGTTTTAACATGTGAAGCAAAAGCTGCTTTAAAATACTGGACCCACTGGCCAGAGCAATTCCCTGTGGATTTTGTAAATGCCATGGTACAAAACTCTCCTAACGGGGTAGTTTACCCTTACAAAGAGATAACTTTGTTTCAACAATTAACATTCACAGAGAAAGGTATAGAAAAGATGACATTTTTAAGTTCCTATGTATTCCAAGGATTTCGAATTATCCCAATATACAAAATAAATCGACAGTCAACAGTGATTGGATCTCCTAAAGCAAAATAAGCATTGTAATCTACAGCAATATTTCTAGACAAGCCTAAAATCATCTGATATAATCCTACTCGCAATGAAAAAGAATATTCATCCAGAATACAATAACAAATTAGAAATAATATGCTCATGCGGTAACAAATTCGTTACTGGATCTACGCTATCTGTAGATTCCATAAACGTTGATATCTGTTCCAAATGTCACCCATTCTACACAGGCGAACAAAAGATCGTTGATACAGATAACATCGTTAAGAAGTTTGAAGAGAAGATGGCAAAATCCAAGGGTATGTCTTACAGAACCAAAAAGGAAAAGATGCAGGCAAGAAAAGAGAAATTCGCAAAGACCTCCTCTACTCCAACAAGTACACTCACACTTAAAGATCTTCTTGAGAACGCAAAGGTCTCTAAGTAACAAATTTTCATTCTTAATCTAACATGATATATTTATCCATATGGATATTGCATTGTTAAAAGAAAAATACAAAATAAATGATGCCCAAACCCATGTTAACGATTTAGAAGCACAGATCTCAACCGCACATACAACAGGTGCAAATATTGCACAACTTAGTACAGATCTCAGCTACTACGCTCAATTAGCCAATCTTGTTTCGAATACTCAGAAAGCCATAAAGGATGTAGAAGATGCACAAGAGCTTCTGAAAACAGAAACAGATCCTGAGATCGTAGAAATGGCCAACGAAGAGATCGAACAGAAAGAAGATACAATTAAGAATTTAGAGGAAGAAATCATCGGGATCAAGATGGAGAGACAATTCCAAGATGAAGATGACGACAGAGCTGCGATATTGGAAATTAGGGCTGGTGCTGGAGGAGAAGAAGCTTCCCTCTTTGCTGCAGACCTATTCAGGATGTACAAAAACTATGCTGCAAACAAAGGCTGGGATGTACAGATCGTGGATAGCAACGTAACAGAAGATGGTGGATACAAAGAGGTAATTGCACATATTGCAGGAAAGAATGTATTTAAGAATCTCAAATACGAAAGTGGTGTACACAGGGTTCAAAGAATACCTACTACAGAATCATCTGGAAGAATTCACACCTCTACAGCTTCGGTAGCTATACTACCTGAAGCACAAGATATTGATATTAGGATTAATCCAGAAGACATTAAGGTTGAAGTCATGAGAGCATCTGGTGCAGGAGGTCAGTGTGTTAACAGAACCGACTCCGCAGTGAGAATTACTCACCTTGCCACAGGCATAGTTGTAAGCTGCCAAGAGACTAAACATCAGGCACAAAACAAAGAGAAAGCCATGGCACTCCTTAGATCTCGATTGTATGACAAGCAGAAACAAGAAGAGATGGCTAAACGATCTGATATGAGATCTTCACAGATCGGATCCAACATGAGAGCAGAGAAGATTAGGACATATAATTTCCCACAGACAAGAATTACAGATCACAGGATAAAGAAGTCTTGGTTTAATATGGAGAATATTATGGCGGGAGAAATTCAAGGGATGATTGATGATGTTAGAAAAGGGATCCAATTGGAGATATTAGCTGAACAAGAGAAGAGTGAATAACGAGTTAAAGGATATATTTAATATCCAGGAAGTTTTAAAAGTGCATGGCTATTACGATACCTCTCGAATCTCCAAAGAGATCTACGATTACTCCGTTAAGTCCTCCACCCCATTAGAATCAATACTACAAAGAATTTCAAAGAACGAACCTTGGGAATATATTAAAGGAGAATGTGAATTTAGGGGGAATATTTTCAAAGTAAATGCATCAACATTAATCCCAAGAATCGAGAGTGAACAGATTATCGATATTCTTAAGGATGAATTAAGAGATACCTCTACTCCATTTGATGGGATTATAGACGTGGGTACTGGGAGTGGATGTTTAGTAGTTTCAGCGGCAAAAGAGTTAGGCAGAAGATATGAATATTATGCTACAGATATATCACAGGAAGCACTTAATATTGCTAAGGAAAATGCAGAAAAGATATTGCAAGAAGATTACATCTCTTTTGTTAAAACGAACCTTCTTGAGAATCTGTCACTAGATCCATCAAAGCACTATTTCATAATGGCAAACCTTCCATATATCCCTACTCCTCAATATTTTGATCTTGATAATAGTGTGAAGGATTACGAGCCAAGGAATGCTTTGGACGGAGGAGAATTGGGTACCAAATATTGCTTAGGACTAATAGGTCAAATCCAAGAGAAAGGATTACACTCTATCCTACTACTCGAGATAGAACCATCTACAATCTCTCAATTTGAGAAGCTGAATCCTACAATCATAAATGATCTCTATGACAGAAAGCGATTCTTGCTATTCCGCTTCAGTTAGAGTAACTGTAACAGTTTTTGTATCCCCGGCTCTGTAATATTCT
>CAZNJV010000009.1:0-7745 GCA_964573565.1 uncultured Candidatus Saccharibacteria bacterium
TATCGTCTAGTGGTCTAGGACAACAGGTTTTCATCCTGTAAACCGGGGTTCGATCCCCCGTAGCGGTAATTTATTGTTGAAGTTTCATCAAAACCTCTTCTACCATCTCATCCAGATTTTCTTTTTCTGTGTCAAAAATCAAATCTGCTATATTCAATCTATTGAAGGCCTCATGATCACTTATCCATTTGGGAAGATTCTTAAGGAATTCATCTACATATGCACTTTCTCGTTTGCTTAATCTTTCTTGAAGGATATTTTTAGTACAATTTAGTGAAATTATTATCCTCGGATACTCATATTTATCAGCAACTTGAAGTAGGAAATTGTATTCTCGGTCCATGCTCATATCAAGAATTATCATCTGATTCTCACACTTGGAGAGATAGTTATTGAAAATGTATTCAATATACTGTTCCTTTAACTGTGGGCTGTTTGCGAGGACATTATCTGAATATTCTCTATTCAGAATATCTCGAATATCATCACTCCTAATATACAAGCAATTGATTCTTCTCTGTAAAGATTTTAATAATGTTGTCTTACCTGATCCCGGCACTCCAGCAATTAAGATCAGCTGCTTGGGATTCTTAGTATTCAACTCTCCTAATAATGTTTTCTGCTCTCTCCAGATCTGTTCAAACATTTTTTCGTTATTGTCCATTTGAATAGTATATAAAAAATGTTTTACTTTGAGAATTTTGTCAAACCCCCATAAAAATTGTACAATCTTAAAGTTATCAATTTAATTTGTATACCTGCCTTTATGTACGAAGTAGAAGAACATAAATTAACTGGCACTGAGAAAGTAGCATCTGTATTTGCATCAGTCGGACAATTCCTGCTCTCATTCTTAGAAACAATCGTTGTAGCATTAGTAATCTCCATAGTACTCTACCTCTTCATAATGACACCACACGAAGTCATAGGAAGCTCAATGTATCCTACATACAAAGATGGAGAATACCTCATGGCTAACAAAATAGTTTACAAACTCTCAGAACCTAAGAGAGGCGATGTAATCATATTTAAATACTCTGATACACAAGACTTCATCAAAAGAATCATTGGATTACCAGGAGACCAGGTCATGCTCAAAGATGGATATATATACATCAACGGAAACAAATTAGATGAATCAGGATATCTAGATTCTTCTGTATACACCAATGGTGGTGAATACTTACACGAAGGCGAAACCATAACAGTACCTGAAGGCCAATACTTTGTATGTGGAGACAACCGACAACATAGCTCAGATTCTCGAACCTTTGGTCCAATTGAAAAAGCCAATATAAAAGGGAAAGCTTGGATAGTCTACTTCCCTTTCAGCAATTTTAGATTAGCTGAACACGAATCTTACCAAAACCTCTAGACCTAGTCTGTGAAACATGGTAGATTAGTAAATATATGAAAATATTTGTCATAGCCAACCAAAAAGGTGGCGTAGGAAAAACAACTACAGCTATCAATCTCGGCGCAAGTCTGGCAAACAAGAAAAAGAAAGTCCTACTCATAGATCTTGATCCACAAGCGAATCTTTCTTCTGGGCTAGGATTTACAAAACAGTTTGACAAGCAGAATTGGAGCTCAGATGATGAACCACCATACAAAAGTATATACGATGTACTGGTTAACAAAGTTCCCCTTTCATCAGTTTTTGTAACTACCTCTACCCCAAATCTATTCTTGGTACCATCACATTTGAGTCTTGCGGGTGCAGAAATCGAAATGGTTAATATGCTTTCCAGAGAAACCTTGCTTAAGAAAGCTATCTTTGCGATGAAGGATGAGTTTGATTATGCAATTATAGATTGCCCGCCATCATTAGGATTGTTAACCATAAATGCACTGAGTGCTGCTGACAAGTTACTCATCCCTATCCAATGCGAATACTTCGCGCTAGAGGGGCTAGGACAGCTCTTAGAGACAACAAAACTCATAAAGGGTATAAATCCCAATCTCACCATCGGAGGCGTTATTCTGACCATGTACGACAGTAGAACCAAACTCTCAGGAAGTGTAGTTGGGGATGTACAAAGTTTCTTCGGAGATACAGCTTTCAAATCTATCGTTCCTAGAAACGTAAGACTTTCAGAAGCGCCATCACATGGTAAAACCATCTTTCAATATGATGAAAAATCAACCGGAGCTCTTGCTTACAAAAAATTAGCACAGGAGTTCATAAATAGATTTAATTAATATGATTTTTAACTAAAATGGACGAACCAAGATTAGGAAAAGGATTAGCAGCATTGATTAGCTCCAATCAGATGGAGAATACGAACAATGCATACATTGAGAATTTTGATATTAACAATATTGAGGCGAATCCATATCAGCCAAGAATGCATATTGAGCCAGAAGAGCTCATTGAAATTGCAGATTCCATACGAGAACACGGTGTAATACAACCTTTGATCGTAACTAAAGACAAGGACTCTGAAAGATATTTCTTAATAGCTGGAGAGAGAAGATTGAGAGCATCCCAGTTAGCAGGAATGAAGACTGTACCTGTGGTCATAAAAGATTCGTCTCCACAAGAGATGTTGGAATTAGCAATCATAGAGAATATTCAAAGAAAAGATCTTAACCCATTGGAGGAAGCCTATGCTTTTAAACAGATGCAAGATGAGTTTGGAATATCACAAGATATAATTGCGAGAAAGGTCGGATTAAGTAGAGTCGCAGTAACAAATAAGATCCGATTGTTAAATATACCTGATGAGGTGAAAGAAGATGTCCTTAACGAGAAATTAAGTGAGGGACATGCTAGAGCATTGCTTGGCATCAAGGACAGGGTTTCATTGATAGCTGCAGCAGATCTTGTGGTTAAAAGAGGCATGAGTGTAAGAGAAACAGAAGCATTGGTTAGAAAAATCAATTATGGGAAAGGGTCTACAACAAGAAACTGGAAAAAGACTGACAAGATTACTGATGACTATTCTTTGAAATTAAGCCAAAAACTTGGGTATACCGCACATATATCGAAGATGACCAAAGGTGGGAAAGTAACCATCAGATACAATACACAGGAAGAACTTACGGATTTAATGGGGAAATTGCTTTAAAATCCCTTTATCTCTTGCCTTAGCTTCTCATATACCATTACAGCACCAGAAGCACTTACATTTAGAGATCCAATACCCTCTCGCATAGGGATAGAAGCTAATACATCACATCTTTCTCTTAATCCAGATGAAATACCTGTATCTTCAGCACCCAATATCAATGCAATTGGTCCCCTAAGATCGACATCATAGTAATAATCACCCTCCATATGTACTCCACATACTTTGATATCATTATCCTTAAGTATCTTTATGGCGTTGAATAGGTTCATTTCTACTAGAGGAATTCTCTCAGCTGCACCTTCAGAGATTCTAATAGTCTCATTAGAAACTAGAGCTTTTTCTTGAGGATTAACAATGATTCCATTAACACCTGCTGCAAATGCAGATCTCATTATGGCTGCGATATTTTGGGTATATTTCAAATCATCCAAAATCAAGAAGAATGGTTGTTTATTCCCATCGTCAGTAAGATGATCCAGAAGCTCTTTCAAATCCCAATCGTTTTGAGAATACATATACCCTATTACACTCTCTGAGGTAGAACTTCGAAGTCTTCGATTGATAATCTTTCTGGAGACCTTTAACATAGGAATCTGCCTACTAGCAGCTATATCAATAATTTCTTTGGTCTTGGGATCTTTAAACGCACTATTGGCAACATAAAGACGCTCGAAATCACGTCCTTCTTTTAACAATTCTAGGAGAGCGTTTTTGCTCTCAATCTGTATGAATTTATGCTTAGCCATTAGAGTGATTCTACCACATCCACAAAGTACTGTCCTCTCTTGAAACCGGTCATTCTTCTGAACTGTACGAATCCATCAATATTGGCATGAACGGAATAGTCTTTGGACATGTAGGTATTCTTGCCTGCATGGTAGACAGAGCCTCTCTGCTTCACGATAATGTTTCCATTTTTTACTGCTTGTCCTGCGAATTTCTTAACACCAAGTCTTTTACCTGCTACATGACCATTGTTTGACGTGCTTGCCGCACCTACGACATGTGACATTGCTCTGTTGTATCAAATTAACTTAAATATATTACCTCGGATTATTTCCTGCGTAATATGAAAATGTTCCTAGTGATAATACTATTTTTACGGCTCCACTTCAAGTCCCTACCACCAGAAAACTGAGAGTTTAAAACCTCCCAACGTTTACCTACAATATCTCTAACACCAATTGTCCTCCATCCTCTCTCTGTTTTGTACGAAGGTATAATAATAACGGCTACAAAACCTTCTGAAGCGATTTTCTCTAATACATCAAAAAGCCCCTCATAGAGCTCTGTTACACGCTTTAAAAATATATCCGCCCTATTTGCAAAAACAACTCTTCTCTGTGGAGGACCCATAAATGGTTCACATACTACTGCTGAGATTTCAGTCTTTTTCAACTTAGAAATTGTTCTTCCATCAGGATTTTTAACGTCTAATGGGAAAATATCATATTTAATATTTGCCATCATTCCTTTTTCAGACAACCATTCAATATTCTTTTCAGAATATTCTAATGCCATAGGGTCTATATCGGAACCCAGTATATCTAAATCCAAAACAGCTGATTCCATCAAGATAGTTCCAGATCCACAGAATGGATCCCAGATGATACCTTGCTTGATACCTGTTAGATTAATCATTATTCTAGCCAATTTAGGTGGCAAAGTTCCCATCTTTACATCTGTAAATGGTTTATCGAAATCTCTAGCCGCAAATCCATTCACATCCTGAACACCCATTGTACAACCATATATTTCCTCTTTTTCACTCCTTATGATGCAAAGTTCAAATCCTTTTTCAAAAATATCGTTGTTTAGTACCTGTGCTGCATTAAGTTCTACCTCTCCACGTAAAGGTCTTACATATCTAGAAGAGATTTCATTTCTCTTTAATTCATCCTTGATCTCACCCGAAAGTTTTCTTAAGAATATATTATCCTGTTTGTATGTTTGTCCTATGATACTTACACCAAATGTAACTTTGTTACCTTTTGCTATCTGATCTGCAAGGAATGTATCCATCTGATCAACAATATATCCATATCTAACTAATCCACCTAACCTATTCGCAACCTTTTTAACAACCTCTTCGGTTACATCGTTATTTCTTAATATGAAAATCTTGTCTGAGAATCTATGTATAGAGTCTTTGCTAACACCATAGGTGTTGAATACACATACTAGCTCCGCAAATGAGAGATCTTGGAAACTTCCTGCTTCGAAAAAATATTGTTTGGGCATTGTAGTTATATCTTCTTAACAAGGACCTTGGTTACAAGTTCTCTAGCACCAAAATGCTTTCTGTATCTAGCTTTTGCGCTAAACTTGAAACCTTCAATTTTGTCTCCTTTTTTCTGAGAAGTGATCTCTAATACTACCTTTGCACCTTCAATAACAGGTGTACCCAATGTAGTATTCTCACCATCAGAGATTAGGAGGACATCGGTTACTTCAATCTTGTCACCCTTCTTACCTTCTAGTTTCTTTACTTCATATTCTTTACCTTCAGAAACCTTTAATTGAGAACCTGCAATTTTAATAACTGCGAATTTATTCTCGTTTACTTTTGTTTCTGTGGTTTTCTTTGCTTTCTTTGTGTCTGCCATGAGTAAGGATTTTAATGGAATATGCTTAAAAAGTCAATAATTGAGATATTTATTAACTGAATTGAATATGCAGTTTAGCGAGAGTATAATTAGGTGTACTTTGAATGAAATACAGAGATAATCAGTTCTACTGGTGGATGGATATAAAATATCCATTGCGATGAAGGGGTTGCTGTCCTTCCATCTCAAAGACGTTTCAGTTTTTGTAGATATCTTTCTCTTCCTACAAATGCTGTCACCACATAATATCCTCGTGGTTTTAAATTATTTGCATAATTCAAAACTAGCAGAACTTTTTGCATACCTATTTGTTTAACAAATATAAGTCCACGTTCTTTTTTGCTGTTTATAAAAATATCGTCTGGAATTTTTAAAATATTTTCAATATTAGGGATTAAAATTTCGCATAAGAACGCTTTTCTTCTATCATAAATATGAAGTAGTGCTTTTGAGGTGATGAATACCCATTTAGAATTAAACTTGTACTTATACAAATTCGAAACCTTAGAAGGAATAAGACCTACTTTTAATATTCTTTTCTTGAGGTAGGCTTTTGTTAAATCTCTTTTGGATTTTGTGTCCCAGAAGTCTTTTAGATACAGATATCGCATTACGACATTCTATACCGAAAATATTAAAACTTTATGAATAGGATTCAACATCTAAAATCTCATGGCTTTTATCCTTGTGCCCTTGTTGATACCTGTTGGATGCATTCTGCACAAACCCCAAACATGCAAATGTCATCATGGTTATTGTACCTCCTGCACTCATCAATGGAAGCGGTATTCCAGTAGCAGGTATTGTTCCCATGTTTGTACCAAGATTAATAAAGACCTCCAGTAGTATCTTTATACCCACTCCCAAGCAGAGTAAAGAATACAGTGGTGTATCTACAGTATTCATTGCCAAGAAGAAACAACGAAGAATCAGGAAGCCATAAAGAGTTAAAACAAATATTCCTCCTATTAATCCAAACTCTTCCGCAAAAGATGCAAAGATGAAATCTGTTTGATGTTCTGGCAAGAAATTTCTTTTACTTTGTGTTCCATTACCAAACCCTTTACCAAGTAGTTGCCCCGATCCTATTGCGATTTTAGATTGATTAACATTAAAACTTTCGTTCGATTCTGTCTCAGAAGGATTGAAATATGCCACTATTCTCTGTTTCTGGTAATCATGAAGTAAACTGTCCCAAGATACAGTAAAGAAAATTCCCAGGAGTAAGCCTGCTATCAGGGCAACAACTGTTAACAGCTTCCACTTAATTTTACTGTAGAGGGCAAATACTGTTACCACAATTCCGATGAGTACAAGCAGATACCATATCCAGTTATTTGTGATTGCTGCTAAGAGAAATCCACCTGAGATACTGCCGATTACTAGCAATATAACTGAGTTTCTAAGAGGATTACTTAACGCCAAAAATGTCATCAAGAACCATATGGTTACGGTTAAGATGGACATACTCCCACCTGGTTCGAGATAGATGAGTATAAAGAAGACAAGGGTGGTAAGTAGGGTTATAAAGAAAAGTATAAGTTCATTGTATTTCCCTTTCAGAGAAAATACTCCTGCCGTTATACATATGATTACGCATTTAGCAATTTCGGAAGGCTGTATCTGCAAGCTCCCGATGTATAGCCATCTCTTTACACCATTAATTGTAGGCCCTATCAACAATGTCAGGAGCAGTAGCACAACTGTCATACCGAAGATAATTAATAATACCTGCCAGTATTTTAGATATGAAAGATCAATGACGGAGATAGCGATAAAGAGAACAATACCGATGCCTATTGATACAAGTTGTTTCCAAACTATACTTAAATCACCATAGCCCCCTTCCGGGAGAATTGTCGTAGACAGAAGTGTTACTAATCCTAATACACAAAGAAGTGCTGCAGGTACGATAATTTTCCAATCAAAACGTAACCAGGATTTACGCCCAACATTGAGAATATTCATATATGAAAGATTTTAGCACAACTATTAATCTTTTTTACCCCTTCTGAGGAAGGCTGGAACATCCCACAAAGAATCACCTGTTGGTTTCTCTTCAGGA
>CAZNJV010000009.1:7845-15194 GCA_964573565.1 uncultured Candidatus Saccharibacteria bacterium
GCAGGATCAACAGCTTCCTTAATTAACTCAGATACGAGACTAATCTCTGTAAGCGTAAGATCTGCGCCAACGATGTTGTAAAGTACACCTGTTGCACCTTCGATAGACATATCAAGTAATGGACTTGTTGTAGCAGCTCTTGCCGCATTCTCCGCCCTATTCTCTCCACTTGCTCGACCGATACCCATGAGAGCAGTACCTGCATTTTGCATAACAGATTTTGCATCGTTGAAGTCTGCATTGATATATCCTGTTTGGCTTATCAAATTGGAAATACTATTAACACCTTCTGCCAAAACAGAGTCTACCTTCTTCATAGCGTCTATAAAAGAAAGCCTTTCACCTTCATCAACGATTTCCAATAATCTTTGGTTAGGAACTACTATCAATGTATCTACTTTGTCTCTCAAAGCTGCAATACCTTCTTCTGCAATCTCTCTTCGCTTGTTTCCTTCAAAATCAAATGGTTTGGTGACAACAGCTACAGTTAATGCTCCCATATTCTTTGCAACTCCTGCAATGATTGGAGCAGCACCTGTACCAGTACCTCCACCCATACCAGCAGTGATAAAGACCATATTAGCACCCTCTAAAAGTTCTTGAATCTGATCCAAGCTCTCCTCTGCAGATTGTGCACCTAAGTCGTGGTTACCGCCTACGCCCAATCCATGAGTTAATTCCTCACCAAGTTGGAGAGTTACTGGTGCCTGAGACATTTTGAGTGCCTGTGCATCAGTATTAAACGCCATGAATTCAACACCTGGGATATCATAGTCTGTGATCATTGTGTTGATAGCATTACAGCCACCACCACCCACTCCTACTACCTTAATTTTTGCTACTGGATCTACGTTTGTCGTAACTAACATTGCACTTATCACTAAAATTTATTTAAGGCAGTAAAGATTTCAACCATTCAGTGACCTTACCTGCGAAGCCTTTTACATTGCTCTTTTTCTTATCTCCACCCGAACTTATATCTACATCATCATCCATTGCATGCTTGATCAATCCTTGAACACAAGCATATGATGGATCCGAAATTTCCTCTGTCATACCGGATAACCCAGAAGGATATCCTACTCTAGCAGCTACTCCAAATGATGATTGTACTGTCTTAGTAATATTTCTTAGCAAACCTGTACCACCAGTTATGACTATACCTGCAGGCATACCGATCTCGTACCCAGCCTTTGACACATTGTCTTTTGCCATTTCCAAAATCTCCTCACATCTAGCATCAACAATATTCTGAAGGATAGATTTTGAGATCTTTTTATCTACACCATACCCACTTAAATCAACTTCATCACCCTTAGGTTTCTTTTCCTTAATCTCTTCTTTCTTTCTGAGCAATGCAGGAGTTGAATCTAAATCTTTAGCTTTACTTGCTGCGACCTTGTTATCCAAGATATCAGACATGTTTACCTTTATCTTCTCAGCTTCTTCCAATGATACCTGTAGACCAATTGCTATATCACTTGTAATAGCATTCCCTCCCAAAGGAATACAGCTACTGTATGTGATACTGCCTTCTTCAAAGATTGTAATACTTGTAGTACCAGAACCGATATCGAGCATGGTTACACCTAGTTCTTTTTCTGTTTCAGTCAAAACAGAGAGAGATGATGCCCAACCTGCAAAGATTACATCATATACATTTAATCCTACCTGTTCGACACATTTTCTAATATTCTGCCAATATGAATTAGGTGCAGTGATTATATGGGTTTCCACCTCTAATCTACCACCACTCATCCCGATTGGATATTTGATTCCACCTTGGTTATCTACCACAAATTCTCGAGGAATGATGTGAATAGGGTTTAGATTATCTGGTAAGGATAGTGTTCTAGCATTCTCAATTGCTCTGTATGTATCGTCTATTGTTATCTCTGATCCTGCCACTGCAACAACACCCTTGTTATTTAGGCTTGTTACCTGCTCTCCATTGATTGAAACATATACATCAGAAACTGTAACACCTGCCATTCTTTCAGCGGCCAATACACTCTCTGATATAGCGTTTGTAGCATCATCTATATTAACTACGACACCCTTTTTGATACCTTTACTTGGATATGAACACACTCCTATTACAGAGGGAGTCTGGTTATCCTCGACAGAGGTTATAACTGTGGTTATTTTCGAGGATCCTAGGTCTATTGCTGTTATTATTTTGCGTGCCATGTTATTTAAGGCAGTTATATTTTACTAATTTATTATATTAAAAGACTTGGAATTAACAAGTCCTTCTTAATAATATAATCAAAAATAATAGATTTCGCAAGAATACTGTTAATTCTTCAGAACAGGTCTTTCGAAACGGAAATCTACAGAACTAAATTCTATACTATCACTTTTGATTCTATTAGCCACAGCTATGTATCTTTCTAGCTGTATGTTTAAATCTTCGGTTAGACTAAATCTAAATATTTTTTGATTATCAAGGGTTATTTCCAGTACAGAATTATTCAAAGTAATTCCTCTTATAGTATATCCATATGTTTCTACTACCTTAATTACCCTGCCTATACTATCCATCACCAAGAGTTCTTCCTTGCCATTCCCCATATCAGAGGCATCTACTTCGGAAGAGGTAAGGATGTAGAGAGATTTTTCAGAGGCATAATTTTTACAACAGTTTTCAATATCTTCACTACAAAGATTTTCTAATACTATTCCTTCTTCAGATAGTAGGTAGCATTGTTCGTTTCTGATCAGTGCTACTCCTTTTGGTATATATACATCTACAAATATTTCTAGTTTATTTGGAACAACTTTTTCAATATTTGCGGACTTTATATATGAGACTTTTGATAGGATATCTTTTTCATAGGTGTTAGAAGAGAAGGAGAAATAGTTTTTTCCTTTTATATTTTCATCTACGTATGTACTTATCATCTGAGAGACATTGGCTGGTATTTCCAATCCGTTTAGGTCTGTTACTGTATATGTTTTTATATTCCATATTCCTACCAATATGGTTATGAGGAATATGAATAGGATTATGAATATGGGGAGGTTCTTTTTAAGAAATACAATAGGTTTGAATCTTAATATTCTATCTTTAATATGATTATCTGGTTGTTTGGGGACAGGTACATCCATAAAGAATAGTGTATATGATTGATCAAGCTTTGGGAAGTTAAAATCTTTCAGAAGGGATTAAGTAGGGGGAAATCCCTTCTGAGTTTGGGGCCGACAAGTTCTATGCGGATTCTTTTTCTAGCATCTCGCATAGTTTGACATATGTCTTTGCCTCCCCAACGGACGGATAGGGACCAGCAAAGGCCAGCATTTCTTCATGGGTTCTTTTCCTTGAGAATTTCTTCTCTCGCAGGTCCACCCCGGCGATATCTTGAAGGAAATTCACCAAGAATCCTCGACGTTCACTCGTTGAGTGATCCTTAATTGCAACGACACATCGCAAACCTGCTTCGCCGTATTTCTCTGCGATGAGTAGCAGTGCAACCGTCCCGACATCAAGGGAATGCTCTATGATTAAGAGCAGTAGCTCTTTCAAATTAAAATCTTGAAAGCCCTTCGGGGTGTTACTATTCACAATAGCCATGTTTTCCTCCTGAATTTTACCCTACTTAAAGATCGTAATATGAAAATTACGTTGTGATTATACTATAAGTTAGTTACCTGCGCGAACCCAATATCTTGCTTTGTATTCTGATAAATAGATAGTACAATACATACATAATGAAAGACTCTTCTAAGTTTGGATGGAAACATATCCTAGCCCTAATACTTGGAATAGCTATCACTATACTTGTAATCATATATGCCAACCGTATTCGTGACTATGAAGAGATCGGATATCTTGGTGTATTTCTTCTTACATTCTTAGGTAATGCTACAGTATTAGTACCCGTACCTGTATTAGCTCCATTAAATATTGTATTAGGTGGAATACTTACAAGCCCTCTTCTGGTAGGTTTAACAATCGGCATAGCATCATCCATGGGTGAGCTCATTGGTTATCTAGTAGGCTATGCAGGTAGTGGTATTGTTACATCTAGTAAGACATACAAGAAGATGGAGGTAAGAATAAAGAAGTATGGTTTATGGGCAATATTCTTTCTAGCCCTTATACCTAATCCCTTATTTGATGTAGCAGGTTTAGTAGCAGGTGCTATTGGTATTAAATGGTGGAAGTTCTTATTAGCAATGGGTGCTGGTAAGACAGTACGTGCCATTATATTTGCATATATTGGATATGGTGGGAAAGCAATTATTTCCTAAGCTATTTTGAAATGGAGCGAGAGACGGGGGTCGAACCCGCGACCTACACATTGGCAATGTGTCGTTCTAGCCAACTGAACTACTCTCGCATAATGGTGCCGAGACCCAGGTTCGGACTGGGGACCCTTTGTTCTTCAGACAAATGCTCTACCAGCTGAGCTATCTCGGCATATATTAGGAACAGTATGATAATATCAAAAAGTAATAATATCTTCAATTCTCTTTCTAAATATCTCTTCCGTACTATTCCTCCCCCTCACAGATTTAGAAATTCTCTCATAGTTCCACTTTGTATCAAGAACTTTTTCAAGCTGCTCTAAGAAGATTCCTTTCTCCCATCTATCAAAAAAATACCCATTAACTCCCTCTTTCAGATTTTCTAAGATACCCCCACCCTTGTATACTAAAACAGGACATCCCGCAGACATTGCTTCTAGCGGAAATATACCAAAATCCTCCACACCAGGAACTACAAAACAAGATGCATGAGCAAACAGTTTGTATTTCTCCCTATCAGAAACATTCTCCAGAAATTCGATATTCGAATACATCGAGTACTTTCTTTTTAATCTTGTTCTCATTGACCCATCCCCTATTAATTTCACCTTAATATCTGACCCTGCCAAACAATCAAGAAGAAAATCCCCCCTTTTGTTAAACTCAAAGGGCGCACCAGCAACAACATACCTCTCTTTCTTTTCAAATATCTCTCCCTCATAAAAAGTAATGGGAGGAGATATAACTGCATCAACTTTTCTTCTCCAATACTTGTAAATCCTATCTGCAACAAATTGAGAATTGGCGATCATAATGTCAGGACGATTAGCTGCAGAAACCTCCCAAATACGTACAAACGTCAGGAGAAAACTAGCTAAAGTATGCTTAAAATTCCCAAGCTTAGGAGTACCCATATCCTTAAGATCCCACAAGTATCTCGTAGGCGTATGCACATACGCCACATGCAAACATTTAGAAGGAGTTACTACCCCCATTGCCACATTAGAGCTAGAAGAAATTACTAAATCATAGTCAGAGAAATCAAAACGCTCGATATAGTTGGGAAGAAGATGTAGGGTATATCTAAAAAATTGTCTTGCACCAAGTCGATGATTTAATTTTGAGAAGATGATTTTATGCCTTTGCAGTTCCTTAGAAAGGTTTTTTGTATCGCCATACAAAGAATATATATCTGCCTGAGGGTACATCTTGGCAAAAACCTCCAGTACCCTATTAGCACCTCCCATCTTCCAAAGCGTTTCAGTAACAAGTGCAACCTTCAATTGAGAGCTATTCTTCATCATATACTATTACTGTACCACTCTTCTTGGAGAAACCTCCTGGTCTTGAAAACATTATCAATCCACCAAAGAGAATGAGTATTAATCCTCCTACCAATATATATTTATTCCACTCTATTGCTGTATCCACAATCTTATCCTGAATTGTAAATGTTACAGTCGTAGGTTTAGTTTTAAGCACGTTCTGTGGAGGGCTACCTTCTATGAGCATTACAGATGCAAAGGTATCATCGCTCCCTGTAAATTCCCAATCCAAAGATGTCTTACCAATCTTGAGAACTTGGAAATTCAGGCGTGCCATAATATCAGGAGAGCTACCTGTGGTGTACAGATCATCTGTACCAGACTGTGAGAATCCCGTAAGCATTACTACACCATTTGTATTATCTATACTTGCACCATCCTCTGGCCATTGTGCAAACAATGCATTATTTTTTTCTGTCTTAACAAGCTTCAAATACGTAGGATCAAAAGTAATGACAAATCTTGCGGATGTAAGTTCCTCACCTGCTGAGTCAATCATTACATCTACTGTAAAACCCTCATTTTTGTTAGTTACAATCCCTCCTGCGGGATATATCGAAAATGACGGTTCTGCAGCTAAAGTTGGAGATGCAAAAATCATTCCATTGAAAAAGAATACTAATGTGATGATTTTTAAATATTTTTTGACTAACACGGTATTAAATATTAGCATAATATATCTTAGTTAAAAATATCAGATTTATGGAAAGTTTGAAATTACTAGCACTCGCAATCACCCAAGGTCTCTCAGAGCTCCTTCCAATATCTAGTAGTGCCCATTTAATACTGCTCGGTCACGTTATTGATATCCCCACATCTACACTTCTTCTCACTTCTCTCCATATTGGGACTACCATTGCAATTTTAGTATTCTTTGGTCGAAAACTTTTTGCGAAATTCTTTACAAAAGAGAAATGGAATTTCTACCTTAAAATCATTGCTTCCGTAATTCCTTCTGGAATTCTAGGTATCCTTTTCGAATCTAAGATTGAGGAGGTTCTAAGGGCAGATTGGATTATTGCAGCTTCCCTAATCTTTTGGGGTATTTTGATGTTGATTGCACAAAAAAGGAAAGATACGGACGAGCATGTTGCAGAAATGGAGAATATTACATGGCAACAGTCCCTTTTAATGGGGTTTGCACAGGCGATTGCCCTTATACCTGGAACTTCTAGATCTGGTGTGACAACACTTGCGGGTGTTGCATTGGGGTTAAACAAATACACCGCATTTGAGTATAGCTTGATATTGGGATTACCAGTGCTGATGGGTTCATCCATGTGGACGATATATCAGGAGGTTACCGATCATGGATTAACAATGCCATCAGGAATATCAGATTATTTGAATATCGCGATAATTATCCTTGTACCATTCATTGTTGGATGTCTTTCACTTGTGTTCTTGAAGAAGATTAGCAAGGATAAATGGCTATCATTGTTTGGTATATACAGAATCGCATTGGGTATTGCAGTGCTAATACTCGCGTATTTGCTATAGCATATTTCGAATGTCCACTCCTGTCATATTCGCAGGAGTATCCACACCCATAAGGCCAAGACAGGTAGGAGCTATATCTGCCAGCAGACCTGTGGCTTTCGCTTGAGAACCTGTACCTACTTTAACAATTGGGATCCCTGCTTTGGGTTGTGCTTCTGATAACTCAGTTAATATTGTCATAGGGACCGGATTACTAGTATGTGCAATATCCACTTCCTTCGTCACCCTATTTATCATCGTCTCACAATTCCCATGATCTGCGGTAATTACAAC
>CAZNJV010000009.1:15294-19020 GCA_964573565.1 uncultured Candidatus Saccharibacteria bacterium
AAGTCTTTCATAACAAAAGCCTTTGTTAATTGTCTTGCTCTGTCTTCTCTAAAATTCCAAAACAGTACAGCATCCCCGTCCCTAACTGCACCAAGTGGCAACCCATCATTTACACACATTCTTGGCTTGAAATATTGATCATCCTCACCGTTAGCATATGCCTTTTGAATTGCCTCAACAGGATCCACAAAGGTATCCTCCGCAAGTCCTACCATGGCATCATACGCCGCCTTTGTTCTTTCCCATCTGCTATCCCTATCCATTCCATAGAATCTACCCATTACAGAAGCAATCTTTCCTACTCCTAATTCCTTGATCTTTTGCTTCAATTTATCCATATACAGATATCCATCATGTGGAGGAGCATCTCTACCATCCAACATGACATGAATATATGGATCAAAACCATTTGCCTTACATATTTCCAGTAGTGAGAAAAGATGTTTAATATGCCCATGCACACCCATCGGGCTCAGTATACCAACTAGATGAATCTTAGTTCCCCTTTCTCTAACAGTTTTAAACATATCCGATATAACGGGATTTTTTTCCAATTCGTGTGCCTCAATCGCATCATTAATCTTTGGTAAGGTTTGATACACCACCTGTCCAGCACCCAAGTTTAGATGTCCAACCTCACTATTCCCAGCCTCCTCCATTGGCAAACCCACATGCGTACCAGATGCATGAAGTAACGTAGATCTACCATATGTCCAAGCCATATCCAAAAAAGGTGTCTTTGCAGCTAGCACTGCATTCCCTTCCGGATCTGGATGAATACCAAATCCATCAAGAACAATCAAAGCTACAAGATCTCTTTTCTTCTTCATCTCTTCAGTAGCGAGAGTTACAGGTTGTCTAGTCTTGAAAAAATCAAACATTAGGTATGGCAGTTAATTAAGTACTTTAATATAATATACTGCAATGGTAGATTTACGCAAAAAAGATATACAAGATTTACAAGAAGATATTGAAGAGACAGTCAAAAGTCTAGATATCCCTTCAAAGATATCCGAACTAAAAGTTTTAGAAGCAGATACTCTCCAGCCAGAATTTTGGCAAAATGCACAGAAAGCACAAACTACCATGTCTAAGGTTGGTGCACTAAAGGATGAGATTCGAGAAGCACAAGCTTTGCAATCAGACATAGCCTCTCTGGTTGATCTCTTTGATTCAATTGAAAAGGAAACAGAACAAAATGAACTCATTGGAGAATATGAGCATCTAAGGGAAAGATATGAAAAATTTTCAATCAGGAAATTTCTGTCGAATAGATATGACAAGGCAGATGCCATTATGACAATACACGCAGGGCAAGGTGGAACTGAAGCTAATGACTGGGCCAATATGTTACTTAGAATGTACACCATGTATTTCGAAAAGATGGGATGGAAATACAATATTACAGAAATTCTAAGAGGTGGAGAGACGGGAATAGTAACTTCCACACTGGAGATCTCTGGTCCATATGCCTTTGGATATCTTAAGAAGGAGCATGGTACACACCGATTAGTTAGAATCTCTCCATACAATGCCCAGGGTTTAAGACAGACCACATTTGCTGGGGTAGAAGTATTACCAATGATGGAAGAGTTAGACACAGATATTGAGATTCCAGATAGTGATATTGAATTCAAAGCGGTCAGATCTGGAGGTCCTGGTGGACAGAATGTAAACAAGACTTCTTCTGCAGTACAAATTACCCATATTCCCACAGGTATCTCTGTAGAATCCTCAGAGCAGAGAAGTCAATTACAAAACAGAGAGACTGCTATGAGACTCTTAAGGGCCAAATTGTTGAGAATAAAGATGGATGAGCGATTGGATGAAATCTCTCAAATTAAAGGTGATTACAAAATAGCTGGTTGGGGAAATCAGATTAGGAACTATATACTTCACCCGTACAAATTAGTAAAAGACCTTAGAACAAACGTAGAATCACAAGACCCTGAATCTGTACTCGATGGAAATCTTGAAGAATTTGTTGAAGCGCAGATAAGATTACAGTAATATATAGGTATTGAAATTAAACTGTCTAAAACTGCCATGTTACTATTTGATAAAGTAAGCAAGAAATACAACGAAAATATCACTGCATTAGAGGATGTGGGCTTCAAGGTAGAGGATGGAGAATTCCTCTTCTTAGTCGGCCCATCAGGAGCAGGTAAAACTACACTAGTAAGATTACTCATCCGTGAAGAGGTCCCTTCCTCAGGAAATATATTCTTCAAAGAGATCGAGGTTCCAAAGATTCCAAACAAACTTTTACCTACATACAGACAGAAATTGGGAATTGTATTTCAAGATATCAAGTTGCTAGCAAACAAAACACTGGAAGAGAATATTAACTTTGCTTTGGATATTTTAGGGAAAGAAGACAAAGAGATTAAGGAAACAACAGACTATCTACTTGAGACTGTAGGTCTACAAGATAGAAGAAATCTCTTCCCACAACAGCTATCTGGTGGAGAACAACAAAGAGGTGCAATTGCTAGAGCTTTGGCAAACAATCCTGAATTATTCGTGGCAGATGAGCCTACAGGGAATCTAGATCCAGACAATGCGTTCCAAGTACTAGAGATATTGAAAAAGATAAACAAGGGAGGAACCACCGTCATGGTCATAAGTCATGACAGGGAGATTGTTAACCAGATGAAGACAAGAGTACTTAGAATGGATAAAGGAAGAATTATCTCCGATACCAAGGGAGATTATGATACGGTGAAAGCTCCAAAGGTAGTACCTGAAGAGAAAGATAAGAAAAAGGAAGAGAAGGAAGACAAGTTCAAGGGATTGGATAAAGATATTAAAGAAAATTTGGAGAAAGCAAAAATTACAGATATGGATATGGTCTTGAATTTAACAGAATCCGATTTAAATAACCTGAAGTTTAAAAAGGAGCAGAAAGAAGATTTAGAGAAATATGTAAAAAATTATTTAAGTAAAGAAAAACATGACTAAGACATCCAAGGTTATAGATACGACCAAAAAGAATGTTAAGAGGAACAGATGGCTTTCATTTGCAACTATATTTGTAAGCACTATTGTATTAGCTATTACCTCTTTCTTTGTCAGTGTCGCAATACTTGGGAGAGTCGCAGTTAAATACTACGAGCAAAGAGCTCAGGTTATAATTTTCTTTAAGCAAGAAACTCCTGAAGCGGATATTTTAAGCCTTAGAGACAAGATCTATGACCCTACTCTAATTGCGGACATACAGTACGTATCTCAGGAAGATGCTTTAGCAATATATAAAGAAGATTTTGCAGACAATCCAGATTTAATATCTACTGTTACCGCAGATTCACTTCCTCCTAGTTTGGAGATTCGTGCATATGATATCGATGGATTGCTCCAGGTCATTAGTAATGTAAATACAGAGAAAGAGACCAACCCAAATATTGATGAGATTATGTATTTCAAGGATGTCGTAGACAATCTAAAAACTCTTTCTCGAATTATAAATATTGGAGCAATTGTACTAATCTCTGGGCTTTTGATTATCTCCTTCTTCTTAATAAGGATTACCATTGGTTTTAATATCAACGCACATAAGGAAGAGATTCAGATTATGAATCTTGTTGGTAGTACAGATTCCTTCATCAAGACTCCATTCATATTGGAGGGAGCATTCTACGGACTTGTTGGAGGCCTCCTAGCAGCTACAATAATAATCGTACCTTGGTATACAGTTGTACTCTATACTCAGGGCACCGGTTTTGCTAC
>CAZNJV010000010.1:0-12374 GCA_964573565.1 uncultured Candidatus Saccharibacteria bacterium
GGCATAAGGGAGCAGATGCAGATTGAGAGAGGTCCTTTGCTATGTACCGTTCCTAAACCGAAGGTTGGTCGTACTGCTAGGGAGCAGGCAAAGTTGGCAGAGATATTGTTTACAGCCGCTAACGGAGAATTCCAAGGTATTAAAGATGATGAGAATCTAACAAGTTTGTATTTCAACAAGTTTGATGACAGGTGCGAGCTTGTTTTAAAAGTTCAGAGAGATATTGAACAGAAATCGGGGAAAAAGAAATTCTACCTTTGTAATGTTACTCACTCTGATCTAGATGTTATGCTCCAGAGGGCAGACAAGATCAAGGCTCATGGCGGAAGATGGATGATGATTGATCTTGTTACAACTGGATTTAGTGCAGTTGCTACTATGAGAAAGAAGAATCCTGGACTTGCGATACATGCACATAGGGCGATGCATAGCTTGTTTGACAGAGAGTCTGGACCAGGAGTGTATGACAAGGGCGAAATTAAAGATTTTTCACTCTCTATGATCGTGATTGCCAAACTCATGAGGATGTTGGGTGTTGATTCACTTCATGGTGGTACTCCAAGTGGAAAGATGGAGAACTATGGTGAGCCAAAACTTATTCGAGATGCATTGCAGCTAGATATTACTCCTGAGTCAAGTATGACGCTTGGCCAAAACTGGTATGGGATGAAACCTGTATGGCATACCGCTTCGGGTGGATTACATCCAGGGACAATGCCGGAGGTCTTGCAACAGTTAGGTGAGGATATTATCCTTCAGGCTGGTGGAGGTGTGCTTGGTCATCCATGGGGGATTGAGGCGGGTGTAGAGGCTGTAGTGCAGGCGAGAGATGTTGCTTTGGGGAGAGGAGATCTCCAGCAATGGATCAAGGATAATCCTGATTCTGCATTGGCCAAGGCATCTTACCATTGGGGTTTTGGTCCTAAAATAGTATAAGGCCTGGCCATAGCCTGGCCTTGTGTCAGGGATTGTTCATAACCCAAAAACCTCTTACTGTGTACTACTTCTTTGCGTCTAGCATATTTAAAAGCTTTTACCTTTCTTTCGTTCATTTCGCCGGTCTAGTAGAAAACAACGACCGTACAAGCGATAGAGGTGATGAACAAGATATGAACGGAAGCCAGGCCTTGGCCTGGCCTGGTGGATGTTGTATTATATCGATTATGGCAAACAAAGGTATTACATCTAGAACAGAAGATTTCTCACAGTGGTATCTTGATATCATTGAAAGAGCAGATTTAGCAGAAAATTCTGCTGTTAGAGGATGTATGGTTATAAAGCCATACGGATATGCTATCTGGGAGAATATCCAGAAGGAATTAGATAGAAGGATAAAGGAGAGTGGGCATAAGAATGCATACTTTCCAATCTTCATCCCTAAGTCATTCTTCTCAAGGGAAGCTTCCCATGTAAAAGGTTTTGCAAAAGAGTGTGCCATTGTTACCCATTATAGACTTAAAGAATCTGAGGATGGGAAGGGCGTTGTGGTAGATCCTGAGGCAAAATTAGAGGAAGAGCTCATTGTAAGGCCAACCTCTGAAACCATAATGTATGACACTTTCTCAAGATGGATAACCTCATGGAGAGATTTACCTTTGAAGATTAACCAATGGGCAAACATTGTAAGATGGGAGAAAAGAACTAGGCCTTTCTTAAGAACAGCTGAGTTCTTGTGGCAAGAAGGCCATACTGTATATGCAGATCCGGAGGAGAATCTAAAAGAGGTTATGGATATGCTTCAGATGTATGTAGATTTTGCTAGAGACTTCTTAGCTGTCGAAACATACGCAGGTAGAAAGTCTGAGAGTGAGAAATTCGCAGGTGCTGTAGATACGTATGGAGTAGAGGCCTTAATGCCTGATGGTAAGTCGCTCCAATTTGGTACGTCACATAACTTAGGCCAGAATTTCGCAAAGGCTTTCAACATTCAGTACGCTGACAAAGATGGAAATATGAAATATCCATGGCAAAATAGCTGGGGTGTAAGTACCAGAATGATGGGTGCTTTAATAATGACACACAGTGATGACAATGGATTAGTATTGCCTCCAAAGGTTGCACCTATTAAGATTGTAATAGTACCAATATACAAAGACGAGAATCGCGAGAAGGTTCTTGACTATTGTAATGATCTGTTTACCAAGCTCAAAGAAAAAGTCGCAGATGTAGAGTTGGATGATAGGGATTTTGTATCTCCAGGATTCAAATTTAACGAGTGGGAGAAGAAGGGCGTGCCTGTAAGAATTGAAGTTGGAGCAAGAGATCTTGAAAGCGGTGGTGTCACTATGGTTAGAAGAGACACTAATGAAAAAATCTTTACTAAAGATGAATATATTGTCGAGTATGGAGTAGGGTTGTTGGAGGAAATTCAGAATAGTTTGCTAAATAGATCTCAATCTATAATTAGAAATGGTACACATGTAGTAGAGAGCTATGATGAACTTAAAAAGATGATGAAAGGCGATAAAGGATACGCAAAAGCATACTGGTGTGGGGATCCTAAATGTGAAGAGCAGATCAAATATGATACAAAAGCGACCACTAGATGCATATCTGCAGAGAATGTAGATGGAAAGTGCATTTGTTGTGGAAAGCCTTCTAAAGAACTGTGGTATATCGCGCAATCTTACTAGGTGAAACGAGGTGAAAATGCCGATTTCCTATGGGATAAAAAGTGACCAAATTCAATATTCTTTACTCATTCCCACGAACTGCCACGTTTATAACCAACTTATATAAGAATGTATGTGAGGCAAGCGTTTCTAAGAATCGTGCCCAAATTTTACACCCGGTCAATTACCAGGATAGTCAATTTAATGGAGGGGTAAAGGGCCTGAAAGTTTCACCATCCGCTATTTTGTTAAATATTTTTTAAGATATTTACCAGTCCAACTCTTAGAATTTTTAATAACATCCTGCACAGTACCCTCGGCAACTATGTAACCACCCTTGTCTCCACCATCCGGACCAAGATCCACAATCCAATCTGCAAATTTCACAACATCCAAATTATGTTCCACACAGATTACAGTGTTTCCTTTGGCAACCAATCCCTTTAGTAGGGTAAGTAACTTATCTATATCATGGTAGTGAAGTCCTGTGGTTGGCTCATCGAGTATATATAATGTATGACCACGAGACATCTTTGATAGTTCCCTGGAAAGTTTTATTCTTTGCGACTCTCCACCAGATAGGGTTAGAGCTGATTGGCCAAGCTGTATATATCCAAGTCCTACTTCATTCAATACTTCTAATTTTCGCCTTATTGACGGGATATTTTTAAAGAATTCCACAGCTTCTTCAACTGTCATATTCAATACTTCTGCGATATTTTTACCTTTATAATCGATCTGTAATGCCTCTTCGTTATATCTAAGTCCATTACATGCGTCGCATGTAATATACATATCTGGTAGGAATTGCATCTCTACTTTTATCTGACCATCACCCTGACATTTCTCGCATCTTCCACCTTTGACATTGAAGCTGAATCTGTTTGGACCATAGCCTCTAGCTTTGGCTTCGTTGGTTGCTGCGAATATCTCTCGAATTGGTGCAAATACACCAGTGTAAGTAGCAGGATTTGATCTCGGTGTTCGACCTATAGGCGATTGGTCGATATCAATAATCTGATTAATTTTTTCCACTCCCTCAATGTTTTTATACTCTCCTTCTGGATATTTTGAATGCATAACTTTATTCATCAGGACAGGGTAGAGTGTATCATTTATCAATGAAGACTTACCACTGCCAGAGACACCAGTTATACAAATGAATTGGTTTAGAGGGATTTCTAAATTTACATCCTTAAGATTGTGAGTTGTCAGCCCTTTAAGTTTCAGCATGCTCTTAGTAGGTGCAGGTTCAACTGCTTTGATATTTTGGCCGACACTTAGGGACTTGTTGAGGTACTTGGCAGTGAGTGAGCCCGAATGCTTGATATCTTCGAATGTCCCTTGTGCTACGACATCTCCACCGTGTTTACCTGCATTTGGGCCTATATCTACTACCCAATCAGCATGACTTATAGTTTCTTCATCATGTTCTACCACTATCACAGAATTGCCGGTATCACGCAGATTCTCGAGAGATTTTATAAGTTTTGATACATCTCTTTGATGCAAACCAATGGATGGCTCGTCTAAAACATAGAGTACGCCTGTTAATCCTGTGCCTATTTGAGAAGCTAATCTGATTCTTTGTGATTCACCTCCAGATAGGGTTGTAGCTTTTCTAGAAAGTGTTAAATAGTCTAGCCCTACGTTTACTAAGAAGGTTAATCTGGAAAGAATCTCTTTAACAATTGGTTTTGCAATCTCTGCTTTGTTACCTTTGATCTCTAATTCATTGAAGAATGTAATAAGGTCATTGATAGGCATGTTCGTTATCTCATCGATATTCTTGTCATGTATTGTTACCGCTAATGAATATGGCTTTAATCTTTTACCTCCACATATGTCACATTCTCTTTCGACCATGTATTTTTCTGTTTCTGAACGAGCATATTCAGATGATGTTTCCTTGTATCTTCTGTTCATTTCATTAACGACACCTTCGTATGGTGTCTCATATATCCTGGTTCTACCAAATCTGTTGGTATATTCGATCATGTAGGTAGGTTTTGAGCCTTTACCGTAGAAGATGAGATCAAATATCTCTTTGGGATAGTCTTTGATAGCGGTCTTGAGGTCAAAATTGTGTTCTTTAGCCACACTTTGTAGTATTTTGGCTGTCCATGTATCTTTGCTAGTTCTGTTGCTCCAGGGGAAGATTCCTCCTTCTGCGATTGTAAGATTTGGGTTGTAGAGTAGGTTAACATCAAGTTCCTTTATGATCCCTAGTCCTGCACATGTGGGACACGCACCCTCAGGTGCGTTAAATGAAAAGCTGGCAGGGGATATTTTAGGATATGATATGCCACATGTTGGACAGGTGTTGTTTTCTGAGAAGAATAGGGGTTCTTCACCTTCAATTATGACCTTAACTTCTCCTTTGGATTGTGTGGTAGCAAGCTCTACAGCGTCTGTAAGACGTTTCTGATCGATATCCTTGCCATCTAATCTATCAATTACCAAATCTATATCATGCTTCTCATATTCATTAAGCTTGATATTCTCAATATCATCAAGCATGTAGGTATTTCCGTCTACAATGACTCTGAGGAACCCTCGGGTAAGTAGCTTTTCGAACAAGGAAGAAAACTCTCCCTTACGGTTTTTTATCAATGGTGAAACGATCTGGAACTTTTTTGTGGAACCTTTGAGGTGGGTGAGTATCTTTTTTGATATCTCTTGAATGGTTTGTCCTTCGACTGGTGTATGGCAGTTTGGACAATGCGCGATTCCTATATTCCCATAGAGTAGACGGAGATAACTATAGATCTCGGTTATAGTGCCTACTGTAGACCTTGGGTTAGAACCTGCGGTTTTCTGGTCTATGGATATAGCAGGAGAAAGTCCTTCTATGGAGTCTACATCTGGTTTCTTCATCACACCCAAGAACTGTCTGGCATATGAGGAGAGTGATTCGACATATCTTCTTTGACCTTCTGCATACAGAGTATCAAAAGCCAAGGAAGATTTTCCACTTCCTGAGACGCCTGTGATAACGACTAGTTTGTTTTTAGGGATGTCCAAAGAGATATTCTTAAGATTGTTCTCTCTGGCTCCCCTTATTTTTATATATTCTTGCTTCATACTAATCTTCATTATACCACGGAATATATAGAATTATGACCCTATAGAAATGCGGATGTGTGGTAGAATATACGGTAATATGTTAAGCTTAGTAGGCTGAAATATGCACCTGTAGCTCAATCTGGATAGAGCAACGCACTCCTAACGCGTAGGTTGTCGGTCCGACTCCGGCCAGGTGCGTTTAATGAATATCGTACTCTGAAACTACTATTCTTCCTTGATCATCTGTTGTGAATGTAAGTACTGAGTTTTGAGAGTCTCTGAAAAGGAATGTAAGTAATTGAGCTGGTTGTGCTATGAAAGATTTATTCTCTCCGTCTCGGTCTGCTACGGATATGGAATTTTCTTCAGAGTAGATGACATTGTAGGTATTAGGTAGCCATCTGAGATTTTGGACTTTTGAGATATCTGTAATATTTTTTACTCCCTTTGTACCGATTATGACAGTATGATCACCCTCTGTTTTATCAAATGTATATACTCCGATTTGATTCGCATCTTTGAATAGTAGTTCTCTGCTGTTGGGGTTGAATGCAATCAAAGAAGCTGGGTATGGGGAAATCATCATGAATTTTTGATTCTCTATGTTATACCAGTATGTTGCTAAGCTTGTCTTCATATATACACCCTGTGCTTTTTGGTTAACTTCTATGAAGTCTATAGCTCCTGCAGAGAGGGTACTTTCTGGTGCAGAGGTGAACTCTACAGAAACGAATCCATCTTCTCTATATTCAGTTATATATTCTTCAGTTTTACCGAAATAGAAATTATCAATGATGTATTTACTGCTGGCGCCATCTAATGAGATCTGTTTGAGACGATAGGTGTAGAAGGTATTTTCCGCGGTAGTGGCATCTTCAACGATATAGAAGAAGCCTTGGTCGTCGGTTGCCCATACATATTTGACTCCTGCAGTTTTATTCACAAGCGTTGTGGAGGTATCGAGTTTGATATTGTAGGCAAGGATTGTATCAGTAGATTCTAATATGAGATATGTGTTGTTGTTTGCCCATGAGATTGTATACGCGGTTTTTGGATCAAGTTTGAGAGGCTTGAGCTCTGAGAGATTTTGCTGAGAGTTAGTATCTAACGTGTAGTATTGGCTTGTAGAGTCAGTCGTGACTTTTAACAAAGCGAGTTGACCACTAGGGGACATGGTTATATCTATATTGTTAGAATCTAATTCAAGCACAACAGATGGGTTAGAGGAGAAATCCCAAAGCGCAGGATTTAGAGTATATTCCCATAGTGTGTAGCCGTCCGTTTCTTTCGTAAGTATCAATGTATGTGAGAAGTAAGGGCTAACCCAGTATTTTTCTAAAGTTCCAGAAGAAGTCCATTTGGTTGTTGCTACAGGATTACTTTTAATTAACCATGGGTATATGGGGGTAGATTTACCTTCAACGATCTCGACTTCTTTACTCCAGTCGTAATATCCGTCCATTTTTAATGTAGTACTGTATGTACCAACCTCAAGACTGGTACTCTTTGGTGTTTTTCCAACTAATTTACCATTTACATATAGATCTGCAGATATGGGGGAACTCTCAACTCCAAGGACTCCGGATTGGATCAACGCTTTGTTGAATATGTCTAATCTGTAACCATTGGAGTAAAGATATATTATTGCAGCTACCAAAAACAACATTAATGTATAGAGTACGGGGAAAAGGATCGAGCCTATATGTATCTTCGCTTTCTTGGGAGATGTCATGCCAAGAGTATAGCATAATGAAATGGAAGTTGTTAGAATATGAATATTATGGAAGACAGAAAAAGAATTCTAACGGGGGACAGACCTACAGGCAAATTACACATCGGCCACTACATGGGGTCTCTATTAAATCGTTCCAAACTACAGGATGAGTGTGATGAATATATTATTATTGCCAATATTCAAGCTTTAACAGACAATTTCGATAATCCGGGGAAGGTTAGAGAGAATATTGAAGAGTTACTGTGTGATTACTACGCAGCTGGCATAGATTTTGATAAAGCAACTGTATTTATACAGAGTGAAGTTCCTCAGATACATGAGATATTCATATATCTTTCCAATTTTGCTACTGTTCAACAGATTCAGCATAATCCAACTATAAAGACAGAGTTGGCACAGAAGGGGATGGAGACATCGACTCCTTTGGGTTTCTTCATGTATCCAATTCACCAGGCTGCAGATATATTGTGTGTTAATGCAGATTTGGTTCCTGTAGGCAAAGACCAGGCTCCGATGGTAGAGGATACAAGAATACTAGCTCGAAAGTTTAATAATACGTACAAAACGAATATATTACATGAACCTCAAGCTTTGTTTGGTGTCCCTATAAACGTACCGGGCATAGATGGCGCAGAGAAGATGGGAAAGAGTCTTAACAATTGTATCTATCTTTCTGATGGTGAAGAAGAGTTAAGAAAGAAAGTGTTTAAGGTGTATACAGATCCTTCAAGGGTACATGCTACAGATCCTGGTAAGATAGAGGGGAATGTAGCCTTTATGTATATGGACCTATTTAATGATGATATTAAAGAGGTGGAAGCAATGAAAGAGCGATACAAAGCAGGTACCATAAAAGATGTGGAGGTGAAGGAGAGACTGTTTGAGGTGATGAATGAAAAATTGACACCTATTAGAGAGAAACGTAAAGAAGCAGAACAGATGAAAGAAAAATTGATGGAGAATGCTATGGAGGGAAGTGCAAAAGTATCTGGTATTGCAAGGAATGTTGCAGATCAGATGAAAGAGGCAATGAAGTTGGATTTTAATAATAGATAACTTGTAGTTTTGGGATTTTGATATGTTCGTAAAGAAATTAGGTATTGACCTAGGTACTGCAAATTCCGTTGTGTTTGTTCAAGGCGAAGGTATTGTCTTTGTTGAGCCTACTGTTGTCGCAATAGACGTTAATAATTTCACTGTAATAGCCGTTGGTACTGAAGCAAAGGAGATGATAGGAAAGACCCCAGAGAATATTGTTGCTAAAAGGCCTCTTCGAAATGGCGTCATAGCGGACTCTCGTGTTACAGAAGCGCTTTTAAGATATTTCTTTGATAAAGCCCTTGGTAAAGCAAGGTTTTTTAAACCTGATGTGGTAATAAGTGTACCTGCAGGAATTACCTCCGTAGAGGAAAGAGCTGTACTTAAGGCTGCCAATGCTGTTGGAGCCAGGAATGTAACACTACTTCCTGAACCATTGCTTGCAGCATTAGGTGCTGAGATGCCAATACACACATCTTCTGGAAATATGATTATAAACATGGGTGGAGGAACTACCGAAGTTGCAGTTATCTCTCTAGATGGAGTGGTGGAGTATGAGTCCTTGAGGGTGGCGGGTGACGCTATAAATGAAGCGATTATTTCATACATGCGTAAGAAGAAAGGTATCTTGATAGGTGAACAGACTGCAGAAAAGATCAAGATAAAGATAGGGAGCGCAATGGAGGTTAAAGATCCTCGACAGATGGAAGTAAGGGGTAGGGATGTAGGTGCAGGCATGCCTAAATCAATTATGGTGGATTCTAATGATATTGCAAAGGCAGTGGAGTGGCCTTTGAGAAATATCATTAAGAGTATACAAGCTGTTTTGGAGAAGACACCTCCTGAGCTATCTGCTGACATTATTGATCGTGGTATGGTTATGAGTGGTGGTACAGCATTACTTAGAAACCTGGACAAACTGTTCTCAAGAGCCACGGGAGTTCCATCTCATGTTGCGGATGATCCTCTTTTTTGTGTAGTAAAAGGCACTGGTATAGCTTTGGATCTCATAGAATCAGGTGAACGAAAATTCTCTTTTAACAGGGATTTTAGACGATAGTTTTTATTTCTCTCAACATATATAATATTTCCATGGATTTCCTATTTGGTAAAAAGAAGGTGATGAGTCTTGCAGAGGTGACAAGCCTTTTAGGTAGTTTAAGAATTCCTACAGCTCTTGTATTTACCCCTACAAATTTAGAATCAGAAAAAAAGAAATTCTTTAGCAGTGATACATATAATCCGGTATTTGAATATAGGATTGTTAAGAACAATAACGCTGAGATATTAAAAAAGCTTTCCAAGGTGAAGGAGATAGGGGATATTGATCCTCGTATCTCTGATTTTTACATTCAATTGATTGATTCTAAACGAGAGGCCAATGACCTTATGTATGCTGTGGGTGATAACGAGAGTATCACTGATATTTCTGTAAATAGGTATGGTAAGCCAGGTGATCAGTTGTTTAGAAATGCGGCTAGAGTGTTGAGAGGCAAGATGGACAGCTACAACGTGGTTAAAAGTGATAGCGTCAGAAAGAATGACATACTTAATCATGATGAGATCGTAAGAATATTTAACACTACTTTTGAGGAATTGGGACTAGAAGGCTGGTCTGTTAATGATTCTATCAATATCGCTAAGAATGGTGTTAAGGTGGGTGTTAAGAAGAAAGAGATTCTTGTTGACCCAAATATTGAGAGAACAAGATTTAAGCTTAGGAAAACTCTTGTCCATGAGGTCGGTACTCATGCTTTAAGAGCCTACAATGGTTTGAGATGTGGTATTGATGCACTTAGTAACGCGAATCTTCCAGAGTATCTGGATATAGAGGAAGGTTTGGCAACTTGGAATGAAAGTAATATGGGGCTTCTGACAGACAAATGGCTTAAGAAGAAAGCAGCTTTGACATGGGCGATATATTTGGGTGAAGATTTGAGCTTTAGAGAGCTTTACAATGTATTACTTGCTGTTTTGCCTAAGTATTCTGCTTTTGATATTACATATCGTGTAAAAAGAGGGTTGGGTGATACACATGATAGGGGGATATATTCTAAAGATATTGCTTACTTTAGGGGTTTTAGAAAGGTAAAAAAGAAATTGGAAGAGAATCCAAGACTATATAATCAGCTCTACGCAGGTAAGATTACATTCAAACAGTGTGAATGGGTAGAGGATGGGTTACTACCAGCTCCAACAAATGTTCCTACCAAGGAAAAATGGTTAGATATATTTAAGAAGACGGGGATCTAATCCCTAAATGCAGTTATTATAGCTTCTGCAATATTTACAGGTTCTCCTTCAATCTTGGTTTCGTATGCTTTGTATCCTGGGTGGAAGCTAATCTCTTGAATATGTGGTTTGCCATGGATATACATGAAGTCTACAGCCATGAAATCCGCTTCTAATACGGATGCCATTTTCTCGGCAATAGCTGTAATCTCTTCGTTGGGTTGGTTGTACATCTCATACTCGCCTTTGCTGACCGTCATAAACCCATTCACAGCCTTCCTTTTCCATCCAGCTATGACTTTGCCTAGTTTTACAAAGATTCTGTAATCTTCTCCTGCATCAGAAAATTCTTGAATAAAGAAGCGGGAGAGATCTTGCCCATCAAGATTCTCTTGTTTGTAATCATCATCTTTGTCTAGCTTGAATACATTCTTTTTGATCTTTTCTTTCCCATCAATTAATTCGACTCTATTTGCACCAGAGTATTCTTTGATTATCAATGGGTACTCTTTCAACATTTCTCTCTCTTTTAGATATTCACCATTTGTATGGAAATATGTCTCAAAGTAGGGGAGGTTATTCTTTGAACATAGCATTGCAAAGGCTATTTTGTTGTAATATGGAAGATTTTTGATAGCCTTCGAATTTTGTATGTTCACTTTTTTTTCTGGGTTGTCTTGGTTATATTGTTCAACGTAGTCTATGATGAATCGCTTGTATTGATACTCACGCTCGTCATCTAATGAGTGACCTCTGAGAATAACGTTACTGTACTCTGTTATGTCATGTCCTTTGGCTTTGATTTGTGTGGAACCATTATGAAACAAGAGCTCTATTTCATCATTGTATGCAAAATCATAAGGTATGTTCTTCTTTTCTAATTCTTCTACCAATCTGGCTGATCCTGTAGGGATTTCACCCATTGTAGCTACTTCTACACGCTGTCTTTTATCTATAATGAGGTATTTCATCTTAGAATTTTTTGATTTTAGATATTAAACCTTTAAATTTGTATCTACGGATCGTTTTTCTGAATTCACGGTCTTCAAGATATTTAGACTCTACCATCAAAAGATCAATTCTATTAAATCCCAGGCCTGTTTCCTTAATTTCTTCTATGTTTCTATGATGGATAATCATGGCATCTAAGGAGGCATTGACCTTCAGGCCTTCGATCGCCTTCCATTTCTCTAGGCCTTTATTTATTTCTAAACCATTTATTATGATCTCTCCATCTTTGTATTCTCCCACAACATCTTTTTCGTTTATGTAAGAGCCAAAGATAGCTCTCTTACGTAAGAGAGTAGGGATATCTTCATCGCTATGACCAATAACTACTATTTGTTTAGTGTTATTTCCTGCGATTAATGATTTGAGATATCTTTCCAATACATATTCTTTTGATTCTCCTATAACTGGGTAGATGTTAAGGTATGCCTCTGGCATTGTGTTGACCTCTAGGATTGCTCCATTGTCTTTGGTGAGAGGTCTGGAAATATCTTTGCACATGACATCTACGCCTAGGGTAAAGGCATGAATAGAGGATGCAATGCTTTCAACGATTGCTTTAATCTCTGGGCCAACTTTCTCTGTAAAATCTTCTGTAATTCCACCTTGACTCATACTTGCGACTTTCCTGACAAAGATTTTTTTGTTTGTGGCGATTACAGTGTCCAAAGTTAAACCTTGCT
>CAZNJV010000010.1:12474-18471 GCA_964573565.1 uncultured Candidatus Saccharibacteria bacterium
CTGACAAAGATTTTTTTGTTTGTGGCGATTACAGTGTCCAAAGTTAAACCTTGCTCCTTAACAAATTTCCTTAGTGACTCGTCTATGGCGATCGGTTTTAGTGTATGTGCTGGACTTGAGGTGTCTCTTCGTGGATCTGTGTTGGTTATTTCGATCAATTCTTTTAAGGTATGTTTGCCATCTCCAATGACAAAAGCAGGGATACGTTTGGTCGCAACTTCTAATTTGCCGTTTATAACCAAGAGCCTGTAATCCTCCCCTGAAACTTGTTCTTGTATCATTATCTTGGTCTGCCAATCTTCTCTTTGTCTGTCTTCGGTTGCTTTTTTAGCAAATTTGAATGCATCTTTTGCTTCTTCGACTGTCTTGATGCCTACTACAACCCCATGTCCACCAATTAGGCCGGTTGGTTTGATTACAACTGGTTTTTGATACTTTGCCCATACTTCTTCTATCTCTGATACAGATTTGATGAGCTGCCATTTTGGTATGGGGAGGCCCATTCTCTGTATCATGAGATTGGTCTGCCATTTATCTCTTTGGATGTCTTTGGCAATTTTGGAATCTTTACTTGAGGAGATGGAATAGATCAACTCAGAATGTTTTCCTATTCCTATGGTATATACACGGTTATGTCCTTTTGAATCATCAAGTCTTTTTTCTTCGACAATTGTAGGTGTAGTTTCTAATCCCATCTTGTATGCGGTATAGAGTAGGGGAATTGTAGACATGGAGGCTACTCTTTCTTTTATAACTTCTTCGACAATATATTCTCTGGCTTTTTCGTATGTAATTTCTCCTTTTGAAAGTGATATTAAGACTGGTGCTATCTCTCTCCACAGTGGTGTTAGGTTGGATTCGATACATAGAGTGTCTTCGTTAAATGTATATTTCTCTATGAATATTGGATGGAACGATTTAATTAAATCCAAAATCTTAGTAACGGAGTCTGTCTTGGAGAGCTTAATTTTGATAACTGAGGTTTTTGATTCTAGATTTAACCCCTGTAGCACCTGTATATTATCCATCCTATATTATTTTGAACTTAAATATTTATCTCTAATGTACTCGAGAACTGGAACGGCTACTTTAACTTTCTCTCCTTTCTCTGCTTTGTAATGTAATCTTAACCCTGGATTGTAGTTAATTTCATTAATCCCACATTTACCCTTCTTCGTAATATCTTCTGCGATGATATCTACACCCCCAAACTCTAAATCAAGTGCCTTAATGGCTCTCACAGCAAGCTCTTTGTAATATGGATCTACAATAGAGGCACATTCTTCTGTTGTGCCACCTGTGGTTAGGTTGCAGTTGTATCTTAGGGTTACAGTTTGACCATCTTCGGGTACTGTATCTAAGGTCAAGTTTGCGTTTTTTAGTCTAATTTCAACCTCTGAATCTATTGGAATTGGCTTTAATACAAGAAGTTTACGCTCTTTGTTTGATGCTTCGACTAGTTCTCTTATAGTGTTCTTGCTATTGCCAATAACTACTGGCGCCTTCCTCCAGACTATTCCTGCGACCTTATCTCCAACAACTAGGAATCTGTAGTTCTCACCTTTGATGAATTCTTCGCCCAATACTTTTGCATCATCTCCTGATTTATCTACCTCATATGCAGCATTAAAAGCTTGGATGACCTGTTCTTCTGTCTCCGGAAGTAGGGTAACACCTTTCCCACCTAACTGTTGCTTCGGTTTTAATACAATATTTTTGTATTTATGAAAGAATTTTATGGCATCTACAGAGCTTGAGAGGACTTCTTGCTTGGGAACATCTATCCCGTAGGAGTCCAAGATATTGTTTGTAAGATTTTTTCTCTTAGAGATGGTTGTACTTGGGGAGCAGGTTAGTGGGGTGACCGTATTTATGATGAACCAATGCCTGTCTCCTGCTTCGAATTTGGCGATACAATTCTTGACCATGGAATACTTGATACCAAGAATATCTGCAGCTTCTACATAGTAGGCTAAGTGCACATTCCCGGATTCTTTTAGATATTCTTCGTATGTTTTCATTATTTAAATGTCTTACTTGTATCAATTAAATAGTCTTTAAGATCAGATCTCCCAAGCACGATAGAGTGGGTAGTGTCATCAGTGATGATCATTTCAACATCCTTTATCTCTCCAGATATCTTTATCTTAACAATGATAACAGGTCTTACGACTATTTTCCCGTCCTCTATGATCTTAGCCAAACGGATTATACCTATTTCATTGGAGTTCTTACTGTACTCGTCTATATATTCCTGAGCATCTTTGAATGTATCAAACTTCTTAGGGCATTTGATATATTCAAAACGCTTAAGTGTTTCAAAATACCCAATTCGGGATGCATAGCTTCTAGAGATACGTGATGTTAAATTCCCTGTATCTACAAAAGCCCTTGTTGTCTCTCTGTCTTTGTTCTCATCTTTGGAATTAGGTTTGTATGATTTGTAAAAAAGGGTGACCTTCTCATTAATATTCACAACCTTCCTTCCACTAATTGCCTCTATACTGCCTTCGATTTCTCCACCAAAGAGGTTTTTTGCAACCCTTATACCGTGCTTAATACTCTTAACCTGCACACCTCTTACTTTCTCAAGCCTCCATCTTAACCCTGCTTGATTTGCAACTTGTATTCCTAAACCGGGTCGAGCATTTAGTTCAAACACAACAGGGCCTTTCTCTGCATCTAGTGCGATATCTACACCTACATAGCCTAGTTTACTTGCTTTCTGGCATCTGACAGCTATCTCCAAAATATTGTCCCAATTGGGTATCTGTATTCCTGAAAGTTTTTTGTTAATCTTCAAATCCTGTGTAGAATCAATCATCTCGTATGTATCACTGAACAGGGACTTGTTATTCATCTGCATAGAGTAGGTGGTTATACCTGTTCCAATATCTATACCGGTACATATGGCTCCAGAATGGAGATTCGCAGTACCATTGGATCTCTTCGTTGGTATACGCATCATCGCCATGATGGGTACTTGGTTGAAGCAGATAATTCTTAGATCAGGAACGCCTTTGTATGAATATTGCTTGAGGAATGGATCATTCTTAACTCTTTCCTCAATGATTGCAATATCACTTCGCTCACCCATGGAGAACTGTCCCTCGAGAATATTTTCAATATGGAGAATGAGATCTTTTTTGGTAATGTATCCTCCACCTGGTCTAATCCATGCTAATTCCCCTTTCTTTTTACCATACAAAACAACAATACCATTCCCTCCTGTACCTTGGTTGGGTTTTACCACGAAACTTTTTGGTAATGATTCCCAATCTAGGAAGGCTAACTGTTTACGATTTTTGATAATTTTGTAGACTTGAGGGGCATTGATACCTTCTCTTGCCAGCATCTTCTTGGTAGAAATTTTGTTGTCTGCTAGTCTTTTGGCAGAAGGTGGGTTAAAGGGACGTACATATTCCTGGTTTCGTCTATTTAGCCCTAATATTTCTGAAAATCTACTATTTCCCCACATTGTCTTTGTTTGAAATGACAGATTTAAATCTAAACAGATCCTTTATTCTTAATCCTGTAAATTGTCCAATGAGAATATTTAATGCGATTAGTATTGGGACAATCCATAAGTTATTTAACATGTAGTTTGAGACTACATCTCGGGTTATGACAAACCAACCAAGTGCTGCAATGGCTACTGTGCTAAAGAGGATGAGGACAGATGTTTTAAATGATTTCTTCACATATTGTTTGATGAAAAAATCTGAAATTGCAGCTATTGAAATAACAGCTAATCCAGATATATATGGCATGTTCTCTAATCCTAGGCCAAACTTTTTAACGACGATGAAGAAGATTACCAAAAAGATTGCTAGAAGGCAGTAGTTTACTGCAATTCTTGCAATGTAATGCATACGAATTTTCTTCAGTATGGTGTAAGAGAATAGGGTGGTGAGGATGACAACGAGGGTTATCGCTAATCCATATCGTAATCCTGTGTATGAGTACGCTATTGCCAATATTATTGGTGCATATATTCCATATGATTTAGTCCCAAGGATGTATCTTGCGAAGCTTACAATGGTAGCTAATACCATTACTGCAAGGAGTAATTCTAATACCTGTTGGTTGATTCCAGTATCTAATATCCATTGTGTAAAGGGTGTGTAGGTCATTGAAAATATGTGTATTAAATTAAGGCAGATTTACGCATAGATTATACTTAATTAGGGGTATATTTGTCGATGGGAGTTAATCAGATTTACTTAGTATGCACGGGCTAATGCGAATATGTGATGATCAGGTATTGGCCAACAACTTTTATAATATTCAAGGGCTTCCTTTTGAGTAGTGAACTTCCGCCCATTCTGAGGTTCATAATACATTTCTTCTGTGTCATTTGTTATATGTACAAATCCATGTCTTACCATTTGTAAGATCGGTTCGGTATCAAGCGAAGAATCTGTAGACAACTGTACCATTAAAATCTTAGTTGCTTCCACATCAGGATGGTTTTCTCTTATATCGGCTATTTGCCAGTCAGATACGAGCGCACAGTTTAAGCCGCCTAACTTCTCATAGAAGACTGAGACTTGCTCCTTTGTTAGATTCTCTCCGTATGTACTTCTGAGGTTTGCATATATTGGGGCTTTGGTAGAGTCAGAATTTATCTCGGAGAAATTGAATTTCTCGTTTTTAAATCTTTGAAATGTTTCGTCTACAACATGATTAAGATCTACTGGATCTTGAATATCTGCTTCAGTTGCGATTCCATCCATCTGGAAGTATTTATTAATTTATTCCAATTCTTTATGAAAGCTAATAGATATTGTCTTTATGAACTCTTTTTCTTAAATAGTAATTTGTTAAGCAAGAAGATAATTAATGCGGGTAATACTAGGTATACAAATATAAGTTCTATCCACGCGAGAGTAGGGCCATATGTGGCATATGACGGGCTTGTCTCAATTCCAAAGAGGCAATATTTGTTCGCTAAGAGTTTATATGCACATCCTGTCATACTAGAATCTACTGTCCCAAGAAACGAAGGACATGCACACAATGCAGAAGGGATGTTTGACGAATCGATGATCATCCTTGCTACAAAAACAGTCGCAAAATAGATGATAATTGAAAGTAATATTCTGAGAGCAGTATTTTGGGATTTCATATTGTTATGTATATATATTATGCACTTGATTTAGAATATCTCTTTCATTCGGGTGTGTAAAGATGGAAGAATTGTTGAAATTATAGATTGATGTGATAGTATTTAGTATTCAATTAATAACCTACATTGTAGGTTGCTATCTAAGTTGTGTTATAAGCTAGGGTAATGAAGGATGCAAAACAACATAGGAAAATGAAAATCTTCCTTTGGATCGTAGCAGTTTTTCTTTTTTTGTTTCTAATTGTTTATCCAGGTTTGTTGTTTGTAGGTGGAGTGATCTGCCATCCGTTTTACTCTGGAAATGGCTGGAGTTGTGGATTGCCATCGGTATCATTAAGGGCTGTGTGTGCGTTAAAGGGAGGCAATTACAAGACAACTCTTGTTATTCCTTCTGGAGGTATGAAATATGAGTGCTATTTGCCATATTCGGATGGTGGACAGTCTTGTACAGACGATGACGAGTGTAGTGGATATTGCGAGTATTCTGGATCTATCCCTGCTACTTGTATTATGACAGAGAGTGATGATCAGAAAGATATTTATACATGTTCGGAGAAGCTCTCTGGAACTTGTGAGAAAACATCTGAGGGGCATCACGAGGATTGGAAGTCCTTAGATAACGGTAACCTATATCTTTGGGAAATCATAGATACATCTGATACGCCAGGTCTGATATGGTAATTTGGAAGTATCTTTACTACTTAGATAATTCAATCCACATACAAAAAAAAGAGCCATATTGCTATGGCTCCTTCATGTATCTGATTAGTAAAGATATTACTGTAATTCAACAGTAGCACCTGCTTCCTCAAACTTAGCTTTGATAGCTTCTGCATCTTCCTTCTTGACACTCTCTTTGACTGTCTGAG
>CAZNJV010000011.1:0-6207 GCA_964573565.1 uncultured Candidatus Saccharibacteria bacterium
AGGTCGATATCACTCAGGGTCTTCCAAGAATCGAGGAGCTATTCGAAGCTAGAACACCAAAGGCAGAGGCAGAGATCTCTTCTTTGACAGGTAAAGTACATGTAGATATCGCAGAAGACGAATCTGCAACTATTACAATCGTAGGTGAGAAGAAATTACCAAGACTTTATGTCATCTCTAAAGCAACTAAAGTTGTTGTAGAAGATGGACAAGAGGTCAAGGCGGGACAGTTAATGTTCATAGATGCTGAAGAGGTAGAGAAACAGGCTCCATATGATGGAAAAGTCTTTATTGATAGCGGAATATTGAGATTTGAAGGTAAGGCAAAAGCAGAAGAAGTAGTAACTGTCCTTCCAGGAATTACACTCTTGGTTCAAGATGGTGATTCTGTAAGAGCCGGTCAGCAGCTGACAGAGGGATCTGTAGATCCTAAGAAGCTTGCAGATGCAGCGGATATCCTTACAGCACAAAAGTACATCCTTGATGGAGTACAGAAGGTCTTTAATGAGCAGGGTGTTTCAATTGATGACATACATATAGAGATCATCCTAAGGCAGATGGCTAGACTTGGTAAAGTTATGGATTCTGGAGATACAGATTACTTAGTAGGATCATTAGTAAATAGATTCTTAGCCGATGCAAAGAATGGCTTAGTTGCAGAGGAAGGTAAGAACAAAGCACTTGTAGTTCCAAGACTTTTGGGTATCAAAACATCATCTTTGAATACTGAAAGCTTCTTGTCCGCAGTATCATTCCAAGAGCAGGTCAGAGTCTTAACAAGTAATGCAATTCTCGGTAAGACAGACTTCCTCAGAGGTATGAAGGAGAACGTAATCATTGGTAGATTAATACCTGCAGGAGACGAAGCAGAGGTGAAAGATATTAAAGATGTCCCAGAGCTTAATTTTTAATTGAATTTGTTATATAATACCGACCATGCCAACTATTAACCAATTAATAAGAAAACCAAGAAAATCTAAAAATAAGAAGACAAAGTATATTGCACTCGCAACAAACTTTAATCCTCTTAAAAATAGATATGCAAGAGAAAAGAATCCTTTCAAAAGAGGAGTATGTTTACAGGTTAAAACAATGACACCTAAGAAACCTAACTCAGCTTTACGTAAGGTAACTAAGGTTAGACTTTCTAACGGAATGGAAGTAACAGCTTACATCCCAGGAGAGGGTCATAACTTACAGGAGCACTCAGTAGTCTTGGTAAAAGCTGGAAGAAAGAGAGACCTCCCAGGTGTTAAATACATCGTTGTAAGAGGTAAGTATGATACAGCTGGAGTTCAAGGTAGAAAGAAAGCTAGATCTAAATACGGTGCAAAAGGAAGTAAAGATTCCGAATAGTTTTAATTAAGAAAAATAGATAATGAGAGGAAAAAGAGCAAAAAGAAAATCACAGATCGGAGATATCAAATATGGTAATCCAATTATCTCTAGATTGATAAATAAGGTTATGCAAGATGGTAAGAAATCTTTGGCACAGGATTTAGTATATTCTGCTATTGAAGAGGGTGCGAAGAGAGCTAAGGCAGATGATGTAAATGCATTCTTTAACAAAGCTATTGATAATGTTAGACCAGCTTTAGAGATCAAAGCTAGAAGAGTAGGTGGTGCTAACTATTCAGTCCCTATGCCTGTATCTCCAAGAAGACAGGAGACATTGGCAGTTAGATGGATTGTAGATAGTGCTAGAAAGAAATCTGGAAAATCTTTTGATACCATACTTATGGATGAGTTAGTAGCTGCATTCTCAGGTGAGGGTGATGCTATTAAGAAGAAGGTTGATACAGAAAGAATGGCAGAAGCTAACAGAGCATTCGCACATTTTAGATGGTAATATCATCAAACTGTTTTTGAAATTGAAAGGGGGCGAAAGCCCTCTTTTATTTATTACCTAGGTGTATAATTAAAAGATGAATCAGCTGGATGAATATAATCAAATATGGAAAAGATATGGGGAATCAAGTGAGGCAATCCTAAACGATATACCATCCTTGAGGAATAGTGATACTTCTCCAGACTATTCTTTAACATTCACTCTGATTCTACCATCTGAGATGCAACAAAAGCTTTTTGATCTTTCGGAACAAATAAAGGCGTCTTTTCCAGAGCACCATTATTTACCAGTAAATTATTATCATATTTCCCTTAGTTATTTATCTACATATAATAAAGATGAAGACCCTATTCTAATCCGGAAAAAGATTGAAAAATACAAAGAATTCCTGTCTGAAAAAGTTCCAACATTTTCCTCAATATCATTGAAAATAAAAGGCTTAAATCACTTCGGGAATTGTGTGTTTGCACAAGTATGGGATAAAGATGGAACTTTGTTTGCTCTCAATGAAAAAATACAAAAAGAATTTCAAATTCAAAATAAATTTCCATTTGTACCTCATATCGCAATTATTTATTACAAAAAAGATCCTCAGAAGCTTTTCGAATTTATTGATTCAAAACTTAGAGATGTAGAAATCAGCAAAGGAATAATATCTACAGCTTCTTTACTAAAATGGTCATTGCACAGAGAAAACGATAATCAGGCATATGAAATTCTTGGACAAAAATCACTAAAGTAGCGAGCCTACTTTGTACTCTCGATTCTTTCCCAACCCTTCTCGGGCATTCCCTTCTTTAAGATGACTCTCTCCCAATATATTTGAATCCAAGTAATCAATCTCACAGGAAATAGCCCAATTGACCAGAGGAATTCTCTAAGGTTCTTAGGGTACTTAAATACATAGAAAGCATAGGGTAATTCAATAAAAAAACTTCTACTTTGCTTATCCTTCTTAAACACATTAAACTTCTCTAACTGCTTAAATCCACCCAATGATCTAACTTTTTGTTTTAGATAATCTCTCAGATTGGTTGGAAATTTGACATAGCACATCGCCTTTGGAGCATACGCAATCTCTAACCCTTTATTTCGAATACTGTATGAAATGTAAGCATCATCAGAAAGTACATTCTTTGGAATCTCTAAATCCATATTTCTAATTGCCATGATATACCCACTCATAGGGAAGAAAGTCTCTTCACTAACATAGTAATCTTTCCCATCAACTTCTCGCATGGTTTTTGATCTACGATGATCTGCAGCATCAGAAAGAAGATGCCCCCAATATCCGAATGCATTATCTCGATTATCTTGCGACACTGGTCTACCACTCACTCCTCCAACATTTTTGTCCTCGAATGGCTTAAGTATTTCTGCGACAGCATTCCTCTCAAAATAGGTATCACCATCGGTTAATATGATAATGTCGCCATTTGCCTTCTCTAGTGCCATCTTAAGTGCAGTAGGCTTGCCCTTGTACGGATCTATGATATGTTTGTACTCTTTCTTCGATAGCTTAAGCTCATTAGCGGCCTTCTTACCAGCTTTTAGTGTTAACTCATCTGGAGAAACTTGAATGATTTCAAATGGAGTAGGGATACCCGAATATTTTCTATCTGCAATACACTTGATACATTTACCAATAGTTTTAGGTTCTTTAAGCGAGGTAATAATTACACTGATCATAGGTAATTATATCTGTTTTCTTGATATTGAGAAAGGTGTTATTCAGCCTTTGCTTCTTCAGCTGCAGGAGCTGCGGCTTCTGTTGCAGTTGCCTCTGTACCCTCAGCAGGTGCAGCAACAACTTCTTCTTTCTGTAATTCTGTGATAGTAATGATTGTAGCTTGCTCCATCTCCTTGTTTATCAACTCCATACCTTCTGGAAGCTTGATGTCATGTACACCAATAATCTGGCCTGGGTGCTCTAATCCAGAGATATCTATAACGATATTTGGTTTAAGCTCTGCCAATGTACATCTTACATCGATAGAAGGTAAAACCTTAACCAATGTACCAAGATTGTTCTTAACTGCTGGGGAGATACCAATGATTTCGAAAGGAATGGTGAAGACCATCTTCTTACTCTCATCAATCTCAAAGAAAGAGATATGTCTAATTACATCTGTAACAGGATTTAAATCGACATCTTTAACCAAAACTTTTGAGGTTTTACCATCTAACTCTACTTCGAATATTGTTGTGGATGTAGCAATTTTAACAATTTGCTTTGCAATGGATGAATCCAACTGAATGTTTGTAGAATCTCCCTTAGCATTGTACATAACTGCAGGTACAACACCCTCTGAGAGCAAGTTCTTGGTTTTCTTACCTAAAATATTTCTCTTTTGTAATGCGATTGTTTCCATGATGAGTAGGAGTATATCAAAGAATGGTAGTTTTGACAATAATAACTTGCGATATTATTGCACTAATATTGTGAATTTCTCTAATGCTAATTTTGTGAATTCCTCAAGATTCTGATCATACTTTCCTGACTGGAAAAGAGTTGTTAAGCAGGCATTGTTATATGCAAGATAATTCTCTTCATTGCTATATGTTGTAGTCATCTCTGCGCATGATTGGCTATCTTCCTCCGTAAGTTGCAATTTCTGAATTAGATTAAAACCAAATTCTGCAAGAATCAAATTATCTCCTTTTATAGCAAATACCCTGATTAATCCATTGTATGAGCTATCATCTGCTGGTGCGGGTTCTTCAGTGTGTAATTGCAAAACTGCGAAAGTATAATCTGTATTTGGATAATCAACATCTTCTATTTTTGTTAGAAAGTAGAAAGGTGAAGTAGAAAGAGCAGTTTCGAAAATTTCTGGATAACCACGGCCTTCGGCCAACCACTCTGCAGAAACATTTTTTTGTTTTATATCATCGAAAGCTTCTTTATAATTTGCATCTTGTACCTCTCCCACAAGATTATTTCTATTTACAATATACAAGGTATCGAAAGAACTTTGTGGAGGGAAACGCTCACTAAATAGTAATTTCTCAGGATTGTAAAAATGGTTCATAGGAAAGTAGTACACAATTCCACTTACTATCGAAGGATCTTCTTCAATTTCCTCCGATATGAAAACAGCTAGATCATCGTAATCGGTTAACTTGATGTCTGTGTACTTACTGACATCTAAATCTTTACCGTATATGTACGGGTTAACCGTATCAGGATTGCCATCTGTGGTATCTTTGTTGTTATCAGTACTGTCATCTGTGGTATCTTTGTTGTTATCAGAAATGTCTTCGTTGATACTAGTACCCTTGTGCAAGGTAGTTTCAATTTCATTTCTATGAATTAACACAAATATTGTTACTCCCGCTATTAAGAGTGTGAGAGCAATCGAAAGGCTAATCAACAGTACTTTCTTTTTATAGGGTCTTGTGTTTTTTTTACTAGTTTGTGGATTTGAAGAAATGGTTAATGATTCAGAAGGGACTCCTGCAATATCTGGATTAGTATCTATCTTGCTTTCCATTTTGATGGGTGACTAAATTATACATCCTTAGAATACACTGTTGAGATCTTGCCTGCAACATTTTAACCCCTTGACTCTCCATATTTTCTACCATATACTTTAGCACCTAAACTTAGTATCTGCTAACGTGGATATAACAGAAAGACAAAAAGCTATATTAATGGCAATAATTAAAGAGTTTATGGGAGACGCTGAAGAAGTAGGATCTTTGTCTCTAGTTGAAAAATATGATTTAGGTGTCAGCTCTGCAACCATTAGAAATGAAATGGTAAAACTCATGAATTTAGGCCTTTTAGAAAAAACGCATTCGTCATCCGGCAGACTACCAACAGACCAAGCATTGAGATTGTATGTTAGTGAATTATTGGGTCGAAACAGTGCGAATCCTTTGATGTGTATTGAAATTAGACAGGGAATATTCAGAGACAGATTCTCAAAAGATATAGTTATCAAATCTATGCTACATATCCTCTCAAAAGAGACAGATTCTGTAGTTTTCTTAATATTGGATGAAGATATTAGATATTTTGGTTTAGCAAACCTATTAACCTTTGAAGAATTCCAATCCATAGAGAAAATCAGAAATATTGTGAACATTTTGGAAGATGACGTCTTCTTGAAGAATATAACCGAAAAGTATTCTGGATCTGGAGTATCACTATTAATTGGTGGAGAATCAGGAGTTGGAACCCTTGCAGACTGTGCAATGGCATTTACAAGAATTCCATTCTGGGGCAGAGAAACAGGTTACATAGGTGTGTTAGGATCAAAGAGAATGGATTACTCCAAAGTAATCCCTGCTCTAAAAGAAGTTAAAACCACATTAGAGTCATCCATGTCTGGATGGAGATAATCTTGAACTAT
>CAZNJV010000011.1:6307-16070 GCA_964573565.1 uncultured Candidatus Saccharibacteria bacterium
AGATTATGTGATTCCATAATCCCTACACTTGATTCCCTTAGCATGGCAATCAAAGCGAGCAAGGATTTGAAACTTGATGAACAAGCACAAGCATGGATGTCGGGAACAGATTCATTATTCAGCTCATTGAATAAATCATTGGAAGAATTTGGATTGAAACAGTACATACCAGAAAGAGGTGACAAATTTGATCCTAATATACATGAGGCAGTAACAACAATTGAACAAGGTAACAGTGGTGAAATATATGACCTGATTCAACCAGGCTATATATTAGACAGCACAGTTATTAGACCAGCTCGTGTTGTTGTATCTAAATAGTAAATAAATTTTTAATACAAATAATATGTCAAAAATAATAGGAATAGACTTAGGAACTACAAACTCCGTAATGGCCTACATGGAAGGTGGTAAGCCTAACGTAATCCCAAGCGCACAAGGTGGAAGATTAATCCCATCTGTTGTAGCAGTGGATGATAAAGGGGAAACACTAGTAGGTGTCTTGGCTAAAAACCAGGCAGTTACCAATCCAGAAGGCACAATCTACTCTGTAAAGAGATTGATCGGTAGATCATGGGACGATCCTGAGGTACAGAAAGATATTAAACTTTTACCATTTGAGATGAGAAAATCATCCAATGGTGGTGTAGAAGTGAAGATGAAAGATAAGTGGTATACACCACAGGAGATCTCTGCAAAAGTACTCGCAAAGATGAAGAAAGACGCAGAAGAGTTCTTAGGCGAAAAAGTTACAGAAGCAGTAATCACAGTTCCTGCATATTTTGATGACTCTCAAAGACAAGCAACTAAAGATGCGGGTAAAATCGCAGGATTAGATGTAAAAAGAATTGTTAATGAGCCTACAGCTGCTGCACTTGCATATGGTGTAGACAAAGGAAAGGACGAGAAAGTTGTAGTCTTCGACCTAGGTGGTGGTACATTCGATGTCTCTATCTTAGAAATTGGAGATGGAGTATTTGAAGTACTCTCAACTAATGGTAATACTCACTTAGGTGGTGATGACTTTGATCAGAGAATAATCGATTTCTTAGCAGACGAATTTAAGAAAAAAGAAGGGATTGATCTAAGAGATGACAGAACTGCATTACAGAGATTGAGAGAATTTGCAGAAAAGGCAAAAGTTGAACTATCTAGCTCTGAACAGACAGAGATAAATATTCCATACATTACTGCAACATCTAGTGGGCCAAAGCATTTGAAAGAAACCTTAACTAGAGCACAATTGGAAAAGCTAGTAGCAGATTTGATTGATTCTACAGAAGAACCATGTAAGAAGGCATTGAAAGATGCAGGTCTTAAAACTGATGATGTAGATCAGGTCTTACTTGTTGGTGGTATGACTAGAATGCCTGCTGTTATGAAGAAGGTTGTAGATATCTTCGGAAAAGAACCTAACAAGGGTGTAAACCCAGACGAGGTAGTAGGTGTAGGTGCTGCAATCCAGGGCGGAGTATTAGGTGGTGATGTTAAGGATATTACTTTGTTAGATGTCACACCCTTATCTCTGGGATTAGAAACTCTAGGCGGAGTTATGACTAAGCTCATTGATAGAAATACAACAATTCCTGTAGAGAAGAAACAGATATTCTCAACTGCAGCTGACAATCAGCCTGCTGTAGAGATCCATATTCTTCAGGGTGAAAGAGAGATGGCAGCAGATAACAAGACATTGGGTAGATTCATACTTGATGGAATCCCAGCTGCACCAAGAGGAGTACCTCAGATCGAGGTAATGTTCTCTATCGATGCAAACGGTATCCTTAATGTAAAAGCATTGGATATGGCAACTAAGAAAGAACAGAAGATCACAATTACAGCATCTACTGGATTAAAGGATGAAGAGATCGAGAAGATGGTAGAAGAGGCTGCAAAGCATGCTGAAGAGGATAAAAAGAAAAAGGAAAGAGTAGAGAAAAAGAATGAGGCAGATAGTCTTTGCTTTAATGTAGAAAAACTCCTCAAGGAGAATGGAGACAAGATCGAAGAAGAAGATAAGAAGAATTTAACTGAAAAATCAGACGAATTAAAGAAACTTATCGAAAAAGAGGACTTCGATCAATCTGAAGTTGAGAAAAAAACAGAAGAGCTCATGAATGCAATGCAGGAAGTAGGGAAGAAAATGTACGAAAAAGCTGCCAAAGAAGCTCCAAAGGAAGAACCAAAAGCAGATGATTCATCTAAGAAAAAAGATGAAGAGAAAGCACAGGAAGGCGAAGTCGTAGAATAATTCTTTTCGAATCCTAGAAGAAGAGGAGGCTGTTGGTCTCCTCTTTTTTTTATGGTAGGATTTATGAACTAAAATATCCAACCTGCCCGGTATGTTAAGAGAAGAAAAAACTGTAGAAAAAAAGAAACTTAGTATTCCTGTAATACAAAAATATCTATTCTATCTAATCCTTTTTCTAGCCCCACTATCTATCATTCCTTTCCCATGGGATTGGACTGAAAGAGGAATTGGTTTGCTAGTACTATTCCTTGGAACAATAATCATTACTTTGGAGATTGTGAAGCTTGTGTGGGAGGGTAAACTAACCATGCTTAAGGGTACTTTAGACGGAGGAATCATGCTTGTATTTCTCTCTCTCATATTTTCAACTCTTTTCTCCAAAGATCTGAGTAGCAGTATCTGGGGGATGGACGGGAAATTGGGTACTGGGATCGTAGCCTTTGTGTGCATTCTACTAGTATCTCTGTCTGCTAGAACATTCATAAAAACAGCAAAAGAGATTAAATTAGCGTTACTAGCTTTCGTTGTAGGATTTAGCATCACAAACATATTAAGTATTCTTTCATTCCTAGGGATCAATATCTGGGGATTCATACCCGTATACAAGGATCTTGCACAAGACGGATTGCCATTACTTAGGTCTGCCAAGAGCCATCTATTTGCCAATTTCATACTAATGTTGATTAATTTCGGATTCCTGAGTGATTACATAATAGAGCGAACAGGGAAAAATACAGTGCTTACAATTACCATTATCTCTGTAATCTTGTCTGCAATAAATATTTGGATATTCTCAATAAATCAGGGAATAGGGTTAATAATTCTCTTCATTTTGCTATCAATTGCGATGTGGGTCTTTGGTATAAGAAAGTTGAAAATAAGACCTGTAGTTACCAAAAATATCCTTTTTGCTTTGATTGGTATTCTCTTAGGTATATTGATCCCAACAATAGTTTTACAGATTCCATCATTAAGAGAGGTTATCATTCCAGATAGTATCAAGGTGGTTGCTCAGGTATCCTTGGGATCTGATGTCTCATGGATAATTGCAGCTTCTGTGTTTGTATCATCATTCGCAAGAGGGTTATTTGGTATGGGAATGGATACATATCCAATCTCTTACAATCTTTACAAACCATTGAGTCAGAATTTGTTACAGTACAATGATGTAAATTTCTACTACGGTGCAAGCGAGCTATTCACACAGTTTACGAATAATGGCTTGCTATGGCTTATCGCATGGGGTGTATTAGGATTTTTAATAATAAAAATAATTAGGAGGGACCTTGGTAGAGTAAAGATTTACAAAGAAGAGGTCGGGAATAGTTTGATGTTAATCTCTTTGGATCTCTTAATCCTTTACATATACCTAGGATCATTCTTCGCAGTATATGGAGTGTTAATTCTACTTCTTCTTTTGGTATTCATAGGTTTAAGATGTATCTTGCTTGATATCTTAAGTAAGAACACAGAAGAGAAATTTGTTATTAAACTCTGGACTGCAAATCTTCGACCAGATGGTGAGAACGGAAAGATGTCGTATAACCTCAACATCGTCTTAACAGTATTTGTCGCATGCGTAGGTTTTGGATTGTTACTTCTTTGGGGATCAAAATTTGTAGCAAGTGCATATTTACTAAAGGCGGAATCTTACTATGTGGAGCAGAATCTGAAATATGCGGATGTGGAGCCTACGATAGAGCAGAGAGAAACCTTTGTTAACTCGATGGCTTACTATTATGCAACGGCTGCTAAATTCGATGGAAATAATCCATTGATAAATAGAAAAACAGGATCAATGTATCTTGAGCTTGTAGGTTTAGCTGCAGAGGAATATTCCAAAAATGGTTCTGATGCAGAAGGTAGCGCAGATTTGGTAACAAGTGTTGGTAAATGGAAGAATTACGCTCTCGACTATACAAGAAAATCGATAGATATCTCAGGCTCGGTATATTCTAACTGGGAGGCTAGAGCAGGGGTGTATTTAGGATTAGTTGGAATGGGCTTTAATGACTATGCTTCAGATGCACTTTACTCCTTAGAGAAGGCAGCAGAATTGAATCCTTTGAATTATTCGATATATTACAACGAGGCCCAGATATATGTTGTAAATAGTGATAAGGATAACGCATTGGCAGCTTTAACAAAGGCTCTTGGAATAAACGCACAGCATATCCCGTCCATAATGTTGGCTGCAGAGGTTAACAAACAGAAGGGTAATATGGATGTTTACGAGTCATATCTTAAAGCTGCGAAGAAGATACTTGAGACTAACAGCCAAACAGGGTCAGAGGTATATCAGACTATCGTAGAGGAGTTGAACAAACTATCGGCAGATTAGAGATAGTATGGTCTTCCTCTAAAAAGGCATATGGCGTTTAGTTGCAGATCAACAGAATAGTTTTCTCTGAGAACCTGTGCAACATTTTCTAATGTCTTTCCTGTGGTTATAACATCATCTACGATGGTGATGCTTGTGTAGTTGGAGAGATCTAGGGAATTCTTCATATAAAATGGGTTGCCTATTTTTTGTTGTCTCTCTTCCTTCTTTTGTCCTGCCATATGGTAATTTGTGTTCTTAGCACCAATCAAGTCTAAACTTAAATCACAGTTAAATTTTTTGACAAATGCTTTCGCAATAATTTCGGATTGATTAAAACCTCTCTCGGCTTTTCTTGTGTTCGAAATAGGCACAGGGAGTATCAAAGATCTCTCCAAGCATCGGTTATAGCCACAAGCCAATATCCTCTCAATGATAAGATCATTTAATAATTTTGATGTATCAGTAACTCCTTTGTACTTAAGTAATTTGAGAATTCGTGAAGAGAACTGGTTGTATTCCCAAGCTACAAATACGTGATCAAGGGAATGATTACTTTCACACTGTGCATGTGTAGCGTATCCGGGAGAAAGTCTTCTGCAGATATAACATTCGGGGAGATTACACTTGAAACTCTTTCTACAGATATCACATAGATAGCTCCCGTGCCTGTGACAGAGAGTGCAATACCTAGGATATATCAGATTTAGGAAATTCCCAAACATACCCAATTGTAGTAGGAAAGAGTTAAAATAATATGAATTGATAAATAGTAAAGTTTAAATTATGATATTAGTCGCATAAACTCCACTTTTGAAACATGAGAAAGTTAGGATTAAATAGAAATGGAATATTTATTGTGATGAGTATCTTGCTCGTTACAAAGATATTGGGATTCATAAAATTAAGAACTATTGCTCAACTGTTTGGTGTATCCCATGAACTTGATATCTTTTGGGCCGCATTTACAATTCCAGACATGCTTTTCACAATCATTGTTGCCGGCTCTTTAAATGCTGCCATCATTCCAATCTTCTCAGAAGTCCTGTACAAAGAAGGTAAGGATAGGTTAGATAAGTTCTTCAACCATCTAAGTCTTTTACTTTCAATCCTCTGTATTATCTTTGCTGGCCTATTCTTCATCTTTACACCACAGATCACAAATGGAATAGTAGGGTCAGATGCATTACAGAAGGCATTGAACTTTACACAGAAAATAAATAGTGAAGATGTAAATCTTTTTGTAACAATTACGAGAATAACATTAATATCCCCAATCCTTTTGGGATTCAGTAGTATTGTCACAGGGTATCTCCAGGTGAAGAAGCAGTTCTTCATAACCTCGCTTGCACCTCTTTTCTACAATCTAGCATTAATAATTGGCCCAATCATATTTGTGGCATTTGGAAAGATGGGAGTAGAAGGGATTGCCATCTCTGCAGTTGTCGGATCGTTGTTGCACCTAATAATTCAACTTCCAAACTTCTTCTCTGATTACAATCAAAGATATTCGATCTCATTTGCAACATTCAAAGAAGCCCTCAAGGATTCCAAAGTTATCAAGGCTGTTAAATTAGCAATTCCTAGAACAATCAGTATCGTTGGAGAGCAGATCAATACAGTAGTTAATACATTGATTAGTTTCTCATTAGCATCAGGTGCACTTAGTTCGTACAAATATGCACTAAGTCTGCATCAGTTCCCAATCAATATCATCGGAAGTGCAGTAGCTCAACTCGCGTTACCGGATTTGGCACAATATTCAGATCCAGAGCATAAAGAGAAATTTACTAAAATATTTAATTCCTCAATCCAGTTTGCTTTGTATCTTGTGTTACCAATGATTGCGATTTTCGTAGTATTAAGACTTCCGATCGTCCGATTGATCTATGGATCTGGTGCATTTGACTGGAGAGCAACGATCCTTACCTCTTGGTGTTTAGTTTTGCTTTCATTCTCCATCCTGGGCCAAACAGTAGATCAGATTATTCTTAGAGCCTTCTACGCTCTCAAAGAGACATGGTTGCCACTGATTGGTATTGGTATCAGTATTGTAGTAAATATCGCTGTTGCATATTTTTTAACCAATTTCTTTAGCCATTACTTTGACTGGAGACCAATATTACAGCAGATGCTTTCTCAGATATCTGTAGCAGATGGTGCTGGCTTCTGGGAGGTATTCAAATCATTCATACAAGACTTTGCAAGATGGTGTACAAGTAGGGGTGATTCCGATATGGCAGTAGGTGGACTGTCTTTAGGGTTAGGCTTTTCATATATGGTTGAGGTATTGATCTTGTACATATTGTTAAATACTAAGACAAAGATGATAACTTTTAACAATACGGTAAAACCTTTCCTCGTAAAGTTTCTCAATACAGTTTTAATGGGTATTGGAATGTATCTTCTCTTCAGGCTTTTTGACTTCAAATTAGATACATCCCGAACCATGTATATTGTTGTATTGACAGTCTTAACATCTGGTTATGGGGTGCTATCATATTGGATAGGGTCTAGGGTGTTCAAGATCGAAGAGGTTTACATATTCGAGAAGTGGATCAAGAGAATGTGGGCTAAAATCTTTAAGGGGAAAGGGAATGAAGAAAGTATTTAGTGTGTTACTAATTATATTTTTCTTAATAATTGGTGTCATTGCTGTCCCCGTAATTTCATATTTTGTTTGGCAAAATAATCTCCAAAAAGAGATAGGACAACTTCATTGTAAAAGCAATCTCTCTGCTGATATTTCATTAGATGAAAAATTTAAAGATTTTGTACTTTCAGAAGATGATGTTACTTTTGTAGAGCTTAATCCCGATGAAGTTGCGTTGCTATTAGGAAATACGAATATCATTAACGGTGGTACCATAGAAAATGTCTGTGTTATGCCTCATGAAGATGTTTGGAATGTTTTAGTTAAGGTCAACTTACAAGGAATTTCTTTACCTTGGATTAGATTGGACGTCGCTAAAGACTCCATAGAATCTGCACAACTGTATGTTTCGAATATCTATGTTGGGAATCAGTTACTTCCAGAACAGATTGTAAGCTCTCTTAAATCTCAGATAAACAAGGGGATTAGTGATGCATTGATACTTGTAAGTGAAAATAACTTCCTAGGCAGAACAATTACAAATATTGAGCTTTTAGGGGATAAGATCGTCGTAAAAGGCTCCATCTAAGGCTTGACAAAGTACTCTCCTGTGATAGAATTTTAGCAATCGTTAATTTAATCTGCTAACTATTATGCCAGCAAAAACAAATATACAGCCCCTAGGAAAACGAGTATTAGTACAGCCTGATGAGATTGAACAGGTAACAAAAGGTGGTTTAGTTTTACCTCCAAGCGCAAGTGATGACAAAAGACCTGCAACAGGTACAATCTTAACTCTTGGAATAGGAGAAGATAAAGATGGAGAGGTAAAGTTTGATGTTAAAGTCGGTGACAAAATATATTTCAAAAAATATTCCCCAGAAGAAATTGAAATTGAGGGTAAAAAATATCTTCTTCTTGATACAGAAGATATTCTTGCAGTTATAAAATAATTTAAATTCTTAATCTAGTACTACTATGTCAAAAGGAATAATCTACAACGAAGAAGCAAGAAAAGCTTTAAAAGCAGGTGTTGATACAATATCCAATGTCGTAAAAACAACACTCGGGCCTAAAGGAAGAAATGTTGCAATTGCAAAGACCTTTGGATCTCAGGTAATTACCAAAGATGGAGTAACTGTTGCAAAAGAAATTGCAGATAAAGATCCATTCAAGAATGTTGGTGTTGAAATGATCAAAGAAGCATCCAACAGAGTAAATGATCTCGCAGGAGATGGAACTACAACTGTTGCAGTATTGGCACAAGCCATAGCTAATGCAGGTTTCAGAAATGTATCTGCAGGTGCAAACCCAATTGCGATCAAAAGAGGAATAGACAAAGGCGTGGAATTAGTTGAAAAAGAACTTAAGAAATTAGCAAAGAAAATATCTAAGAAGGAAGAAATTTCTCAAGTTGCAACCATATCTACAAACAACGATAAAGAGTTGGGAGATATGATTGGTGGAGTATTTGATAAGGTTGGTAAAGATGGGGTAATCACAGTTGAAGAGGCAAAGGGTTTCGCAGATGAGGTTGAATATACCGAGGGTATGGAGTTTGATAACGGATATGTAAGTGCATACTTTGTAACAGACAGAGAGACATTGGAAGCCGTTATGGAGAATCCATATATCTTTGTTACGGACAAGAAGCTTTCTAATCTTCAAGATATTCAGGCTATTGCAGAAAAGGTATTAAGTGCTGCTGATAGACCATTGGTAATCATTGCAGATGATATTGAGAATCAAGCATTGGCTACATTGGTTGTTAACAAATTAAGAGGTACCTTAGATGTTGTTGCAGTTAAGGCTCCTGGATTTGGTGATAGAAAGAAGGAGATGCTTAAAGATATTGCAGTATCTACAGGTGCAAAGTTTGTATCTGAAGAATTAGGAAATACATTGGAAGCTGTTGAATTAACAGATCTTGGTTCTGCAAAGAAGGTTGTAGTTTCTAAAGAAAGTACAATCATTGTGGAAGGCAAAGGTTTAGCAACAGATGTCAAAGACAGAGTCAAGGAGATTAAGGCACAGATTGAGAAGACAACATCTGATTATGATAGGGAGAAATTACAGGAGAGATTGGCAAAGCTTAATGGCGGAGTTGCCGTTATTCAAGTAGGTGCGGCTTCTGAGGTTGAGGCAAAGGAGAAGAAGCAGAGAATAGAGGATGCTATTAATGCTACTCGTGCAGCTATCGATGAGGGTATTGTTGCTGGTGGTGGCTTGGCACTTCATAATGCAAAAGCTGTTTTGAATGATCTCAAACTTGATGATGTTGATGAGCAGATGGGCATTGAGATATTGAAATCTGTATTAAGTGAACCTTTGAAACAGATTGCAGAAAATGCTGGTGAGGATGGTGCTGTTGTAGCAGCTAACTGTCATGACAGTATGGGTTACAACGCAAAGACTGGTGAATATGTGGATATGATTAAGTCAGGGATTATAGATCCTGTTAAGGTCACAAGATTAGCATTAGTTAATGCAGCTTCTGTTGGTACGATGTTGATTACTACTGAAGCAGTAGTAGCAGATCTCCCAGAAGAAAAGGAGAAGGCACCTATGGCACCTGATATGGGTATGGGTGGAATGATGTAAT
>CAZNJV010000012.1:0-15294 GCA_964573565.1 uncultured Candidatus Saccharibacteria bacterium
GAAGGGAGATGGCCAATTACGTGACTCTCAAGGCAACGAATATTGGGCAGATACACTCCTGTACATGTGTGCATTAAGTAGTGAATACGTGAACAAAGTAGAACCATATATGGAAACTAACACGCTATTAGACTCGGGAGAGTAGCCATGCTACAATTATCCGTATGAAAACTGTCTTCAAGACCATAATCTTTGCCATATTATTTCTCTTACCATCCTCGGTATTTGCATACACTGTAAACACGGTTTCTGATCAGCATTTTGATCAATCCCTTTCAGATCAAACCAATACAATCTACAAAAGTCCCAATATAATATATATATCCCAAGTTACAACAGAATCATCCAGCCTTGAGGATAACCCATCTCTTTGGGTTAAAACTTTGTATTACTACAGTATAACAAGACTTCATTTTGCAGATATACCCTACAACTATCTCGTTGATAGCGGGGGACAAATATACGAAGGAAGAGCTGGCGGTGTTGGAGCAAACCCAGAGCTAGAAAACCAGGAGGGAAGTGTATTAATAGGGTATCTCTCTAATAACCCAATACTCTCCAACCGGGCAGCAACATCAATATATACGCTAGCTGATGATCTTGCCACAAAATATGGTATCCCAAACTATTCAGTTGTAGACCTTAAAATCATACAAAAAGAGGGTCAACTCTCTAAACTCCAGATAGTTGAGTCTGTCGGAGATTTTAAGCAATCTGTTACAGAAGCATTTGTGGAGTGGCAAGGTGCGACCGCAGAAAGCCTTTCCTACAAAGCGCAAATCGAAGAACTGACATACAACAAAGAGGTAGAAATAGGCACAAAATTACATGTCTCAGTGAAAATAAAAAACATGGATGACTTCACATGGTTAACCGATAAATATCCAATATATATATCGACATCAGATGGAACAGATTCAGGATTTGCAATAAATGGCGTATGGGATAGTTTCAGCAAACCTACGCATATAGAAAACAAAGCCGTAAAGCCAGGCGAAAGTGTAACGTTAGAATTTGACCTCTATGCTAGAACTGCACCTGGAGAAGCAGTACAGAATTTTGTATTTGAAAAAAATGCATCAAGTATCTTCAGAGATTCTGCATTTGAAGTTAAGTTTAATGTTGTCAAAGGAACCAAGACATTAGTTCAAGTATCCTCTTCCCAATATGGATTTGCGAATATTAGAAAATGCCAGTGGTATAGCTGTGAGATAATAGATAGTGTCGATAATGGAGTGGTGTTTGTACTACTCTCTGAAGAAAACGGTTGGATGAAAATTCAGTTCACAGAGGATACTGTAGGATGGGTATTCTCTAGATATATGAAGAAGATATAATCCTAAAGACATTACCTATGAGCAAAGATCTAATACTCGGGGGATTAAATCCCGAACAGAAAAAAGCTGTTGAATGTACACAGGGACCACTCCTAGTTTTTGCGGGAGCAGGATCGGGTAAAACACGTGTAATCACAAACAGAATTGCATATCTCATAAGTGAGAAAGGGGTATTACCGGAGAATATCTTAGCTGTTACCTTCACCAAAAAAGCAGCAGGAGAGATGCAAGAAAGAATAAAAAGTATTCTGGGAGAATTAGAAAGAGACATTACTGAGTTGCCAACAGTAGGCACATTCCACTCAATAGGTGCAATCTTTTTGAGACATAATGCAAAAGCAATAGGATATACAAATAACTTTTCCATATATGATTCTGATGATAGTGAAAATCTAATTAAAGAATTAATGCTAGAAAGGCAGATCGATATTAAACAGATAAAACCACAAGCTGTATCATATTTCATAAGCTCTGCGAAAAATGAGATGGTATCTCCTGAGACCTTCCCTTCACATTATGGAGGATATATAGAAGATATAGTTGCAGACATATATCCTGACTATCAGAAACAACTTAAGATCCAGAACGCAGTAGATTTTGGTGATCTGCTATATCTAACCGTGAGGATGTTGGAAGAAAATGAGGAAGTACTAAAACACTATCAGGATAGATATCAGTACCTACTGATAGATGAGTATCAAGATACTAACAATGCTCAGTACAAATTTGCGAAGTTACTCTCTCAAAGGCACCAAAATATCTGTGTGGTCGGTGATGATGATCAAGGTATATATGCGTGGCGAGGAGCGGATATTAAAAATATCCAATCTTTTGAAGAAGATTTTGATAACGTAACGGTTATTAAGTTGGAGCAGAACTATCGTTCTACAAAAAATGTTATCTCTGCTGCAGTCTCCGTTATTCACCAAAACAGTAAAAGAGTTGAAAAGAATCTTTGGACAGATAATTCGGAAGGAGAAAATATAACCGTGTATCAGGCTAGAGATCAGGAGGATGAAGCTGACTATGTTGTAGAAAAAATAAGGCATCTGAGAGATATGCAAATTCCACTCTCGAATATAGCAATCCTGTATAGAACTAACTACCAATCTCGTGCAGTTGAGGAGTCTTTACTTAAGGAAGGTGTACCATACAAACTAGTTGGAGGATTCCGATTCTATGAAAGAAAAGAGATTAAAGATGTCATAAGCTATCTTAGATTTGTGTATAACATAAAAGACGAACTCAGTTTGGATAGGGTGCTTAATGTTCCTACTCGAAAAATCGGTCCTAAAACAGTGGCTATACTACATGAATCTGCAAAACAGATAGGGTGCTCCGTGGGTGAACTCTTGGTTGCAGCATATATGAACAGCCATCCAGAAGTGGGAAAAGTCCAAGGTATAAGAGAGGATATTTTAAGTAAGATACCATTAGTAGAAGAAAATCTGGGAAAACTGCAATCCATCATCTCTACATTCGGGTATATATACACAGAAGCACAGAATAAAAATATCCTGGATATCATAGACATGATATTGGAAAAAACAAATTACATCAGATGGTTTGATGATGGTTCTGACCAAGCTGAGATGAAGAAAGAAAATATCTCAGAGCTCAAAAATGTTGCATATACATATGTACAGAAGAGCCCGAGCAATAGTCTTGAAATTTTCTTAAATGAAATCAATTTAATAGAGCAGGAGCAAGATAAAAACCAAGATGGCAGTGGTTCCTATGTCAACCTTATGACTCTTCATTCCTCCAAAGGATTGGAATTTAACTATGTCTTTATGATAGGGATGGAGGAAGGGCTATTACCACATTCTAGAGCATTCGTAGATGAGAATGAATTAGAGGAAGAAAGAAGACTTTGCTATGTCGGTATTACTCGTGCTAGACAAAAACTGACTCTAACTTTTGCCGAGAAGAGACTAACGAGAGAAGGATTAACATCTCAGATACCGTCAAGGTTCTTGGGAGAAATTCCTCAGGATATATGCGAATATTTCAGTTGGAGTGCCTAATTAGCTAACCAACTCAATTCACCATAAGTTGCTACATATCTCTTGTATACAGCTGGCCACATATACTCAGGGTCCGCACCTGCTCTCAATTTTTGAAGTGTTCTTCTAATTTGGGCTTTCCCATCAAAAATATTGTCATTTGGAAATTGACTGTACCATTGGCATGGACTCCATTGAAAAAGCCCCTTGTAAAAATCATCTTTGTCACTCTCTGCATTACATCCAGACTCCCATCGCATAGTAAATTTCAACCACTGCTTTTCTTCATCAGTCGCGGAGACCTCATTATCGACATATGATTCCCAATATGGGCAGTTATATCCATGTTGTTCAACTTCGTCAGGAGTATCATTAGGTCCAGAAACTATGCTAATTTCTTTCCTAGGTTCTGAAACTACGGATTCTCCAACAATTGCAGTAGAGACAAGAGTATCACCCTCATACACCTTTTGTATCGATTGCGTTGCTACTCCAAGAACTCCCTTTTGTATGGTTAATTTTGTAGAGAGCCTTTCACAAAGGGATCCCCCTTCGATAACCTTGTCATATGGAATTGAGATATATACATCTTCAAGCGTAGTACGGTATGTTTTTATTACAATCAGAGAATTATCTGTAAGCGTCTCTGATGGAGAATCTGTAACTATTTTATTATCACTCTCTATTGCGTAGCCATTAGCTGTAAGTGCCTCCACAGGAGTCTTTGCATTTGTAAGAAAATGCTGAACATCACCATCATTATCAACGGTTATGTACTTAATCTCTAGGGCTTTCTTCTCCTCTTGTGTATCAATACCATACACAAGACTTGTCCAATTGCTTGGTAAAACAGAAGCTTTCGCAATGAAGAATTTTTTATCTAATCCCAACATTACGAAGAAGAGTAGAAGACCAATAATACAACCCAATAACCTCGCTTTTTTCATATGTACTAATTATTGTATCACATACCGACATAGGTCAGGCTATAGCCAGGCTTGAACCAGGTATGATATATTCAAGATATGAAGACTGCCTTTAAGAAATTTATTCCTTGGTTAATACTTGTATTAATTGTGGGAGGGCTTGTTGCTTGGTATCTCATATCTAATCGCGTTACTATCGAAGAGAATGCTAGCTATGACACGAAGATATCAGAAGCACAAACATGGTATGAAGGAAAAGAATATTCTATCTCTATGGCAACATATTACTCTGCAGCAGAGTTAATCCCTTCTAGGGTAGAAGCATTTGAAGGAATTGTGAATATCCTTATGGATAAAAACAAAATGGATGAAGCACTCTCTATTTTAGACCAATCAGCACAAAAACTTAGTTCATATGATCAAAGTACCTTGTATGCAATTTTGTGTGACAAATACCTAGATAGTGGTGATAATGTGAAGGCGCTAGAAACTTGTAAAAAGGGCCAGGGCTTGGGAGAGGTTAATCAAAATCTCGAACTAGCTCTAGGAAAGGCATATTTGAGAAATGGAGATATAGGGAATTCATCCGAAATTCTGAAGAAGAATATTTATGATGGCGACAATCTATCGGAAGCCACACTTCTCCTCTCATATATTCAATCAGTATCTGATACGGAGAGCGCAAAAACAACCCTTGGTAGCACATCACCATCTGATAGTTGGAAAGCATATTTTGAAGAATTCAGTGAGGTATTGGGATCATTGGATTCGGACAGTAAATATAATGCAGCAAAACTCGCAAGAGTGTTTATCAATAATGGATATCCGCATCTAGCAGTTTTAGCGCTTGAGCCGATAGAGGCAGAGATAGCGGAATACATAGAAGGAGTATATTTCTTAGGAAGAGCATATCTTGGGGTTGGAGATTATGATAAAGCCATTAATGAGCTGAACAAGGCTGCAACCTTAGGGAGCTTGGAATCCGATATCTTTTGGGCAATGGCGCGTGCATATATGCAAAAGAATGATTTAAGTAGTGCACTAGATTGCTACTCTAAGGCTCTAGGGTATCAAGGAAGTAATCCCTCTGAGAGCTTAGTCTCTGAGTATCTGGAGGTGTTGATAAGTAACAATCAAACTCTAAAGGCAGACGAAGTGCTTCAAGTTGTTCTTGGGAAAGTCAAATCTGCTTATTTATATGAATATGGTGTTCAAATTAACTATATCTTAGAAAAGCCAGAGAAGATCAACTACTATATAGAACTTTTGGGAGCGCTTGATTTGGAGGACGAAGATGAAAAAGAATATCTATATCTCAAAACAAGGGCAATGTTGGATCAGAATGCAGACATTTCAGATATCTCTACAATATTAGATAGCCTTTTGTCTTTGGATAGATTTAACGCAAAGTATTACTATCTTCTTGGAAGATCTCAATTCGAACAAGGAGACGCAGAATCTGCCAAACAATCCCTAAGTAAGGCTCTCGAATATGACCTCAATTATGAAATAACGGAAGATTCTTCCAAGCTGTTGTCTAGTATCGACTAGTTTTGATATAATCGCAACGGCGAGAGTGTAAGCTTTCCTTTTTTGTGACTGTTAATTTTTTTAAACAACCTTATGGATAAGACAACATATAATATCAAAATGCCAATGGAGCAGATTCGTAATATCGGAATCATTGCTCATATTGACGCTGGAAAAACTACAACAACGGAAAGGCTTTTGTATTTCACAGGACAGGTTCACAAAATAGGAGAAGTGCATGATGGAGCTGCAACTACAGACTTCATGGTGCAGGAGCAGGAGAGAGGAATCACAATCATGTCTGCGGCTGTTACGTGTTTCTGGGATTACAACAACAAGAGACATAGAATCAATATCATTGATACACCAGGTCATGTAGATTTTACTGCTGAGGTTGAAAGATCACTTCGTGTTTTGGATGGTGCGGCAGTTATCTTTGATGGAAGAAAAGGTGTAGAACCACAATCTGAAACAGTATGGAGACAGGCAAACAAATACAAAGTCCCAAGAATCTGTTTTATGAACAAGATCAACTTAATAGGTGGTGACTTTGAGCATAGCTTCCAGACTCTCAAAGATAGACTAAGTCCAAAAGCTGTTGCAGTAACTTTACCAATTGGTAAGGAGCAAGAACTTCACGGTTATGTAGATTTAGTAAAGATGAAAGCTTACACATATGATGGTGTAGATACTCCAACCTTGAATGAAGTTCCTATCCCTGAGGATATGATGGAGAAAGTTAACAAACGAAGAGAAATGTTAGTAGAGGCATTGGCAGAACAGGATGACGTATTGATGAATAAGTTCTTTGAAGGTCAGGAATTAACAACAGATGAGCTATATGCTGCATTGAGAAAGGGTACATTGAATATGAACCTCTTCCCAGTATTGGGTGGAGACTCTAGAACTGCAATGGCAAAAACATTGTTAGACTACATTACAATATGTCTTCCATCTCCAGTAGATGTTCCACCTGTAAAAGGTATACATCCAAAGACAGGAGAGGAGATCGAGATGCATCCAGATGAAAATGCACCATTCTCATCTTTGGTCTTCAAGATTGTAAACGATCCACATATTGGAAACCTTTCATATTTCAGAGTCTACTCTGGAAAGGTAGAGGCAGGATCCTACGTTTTGAACTCAACTAAGAATATTAAAGAAAGAGTAAGTAGATTGGTATTGATGCATGCAGATGATAGAGAAGATGTGACCTCTCTAAGAGCGGGTGATATCGGAGCTATTGTTGGTCTTAAAGATTCCATCACTGGAGATACTCTTTGTGATGAATCTAAGCCAGTAATTCTTGAGAAGATTGAATTCGCAGAACCAGTCGTATCTGAAGCTATCGAGCCTGCTACTAAATCTGATGAAGAGAAGATGACAGATGCATTAACCAGATTAGTTAAAGAAGATCCTACATTTAGAGTAAATACTAACCAGGAAACAGGTCAAACCATTATCTCTGGAATGGGTGAGCTTCACCTTGAGATCATGGTAGATAGATTGAAGAGAGAATTTAATGTCGTTGCAAATGTAGGTAAGCCACAGGTTGCATACAGAGAAACTATCAAGAGAGCTGTTGAGCAGGCAGAAGGTAAATATATCAAACAGTCTGGTGGTAAAGGTCAGTATGGTCATTGTTGGTTGAAACTTGAACCTAATGAAGCTGGAAAAGGATTCGAATTCAAGAGTGAAATCAAAGGTGGGTCTATTCCTAGAGAATATATTGCTCCTATACAGAAGGGTGTTGAAGAAGCTATGAAGTCTGGTGTTATTGCTGGATACCCAGTCGTAGACATCAAGGTCACAGTATTTGATGGATCCTACCATGAGGTTGACTCCTCTGAGGCAGCATTTAAAGTTGCTGGATCTATGGCATTCAAAGAAGGTTGTAGATTGGGTGATCCTATCCTTCTTGAGCCTGTTATGAAGGTAGAAGTAGAGACTCCAGATCAGTATATGGGAGATGTCACAGGATCTCTAAGCAGTAAGAGAGGTCAGATACAGGGCTCTGAGAGTATCGGCAATGGTATGTCTAAGATTGATGCGATTGTTCCACTATCTGAATTATTTGGTTATACCAATGAATTAAGATCTATCACGAGTGGTAGAGGAAGCGCAAACATCGAGCCATCACATTATGCTGAGGTTCCTAGGAACGTTGCAGAGGAAATAGCGGGAAAAACTAAATAGAATTTCCGACTAATTGAAACTCGAGAGGGCAGTCACATGACTGCCCTTTTTTTATATCCAAAATATTGTGTTAAATTACTACAAACCCCTTGCAAGTCGGGCTACTTTTTGATAATATCCATTGCAGGTTTGCGAAATTGAGCAAATCAGTATATTAGAAAATAATATATTTAATTTATTAACAATATATAAATGGCAGAGTTTAACAGAACAAAACCACACATGAATATCGGTACAATTGGTCATGTCGATCACGGAAAGACCACATTAGTAAGAGGTATTCTTAATGCATTCTATCCAGAAGCTGATAGAGCAAGAATGGTTGATAAACTTGATAAAGACCCTATTTCTAGAGCAAAATCTATTACTATTGCAGTCGCACATGTCGAGTTCGAAACAGAGACAAGACACTATGCACTAGTCGATTGCCCAGGACATAAGGACTACATCAAGAATATGATCACAGGTGCAGCACAAATGGATGGTGCAATCTTGGTCATTTCTTCAAATGATGGTGCTATGCCTCAGACTAAAGAGCACTTATTACTTGCAAAGCAGGTTGGTGTTCCTAAGATTGTTGTATTCATCAATAAGTTTGGTGAAGCAGATGAGGAGATTATCGAACTTATCAAAGCAGACATTCAAGATGCATTGAAGAAATATGGATTTGATGAGAATGCTCCAATCATTGTTGGTGATGCATTGAAGGCACAGAATGGTGATGAGGAAGGTCTTGCAGCAGCTAGAGAATTGATCAAAGCAGTTGATGAGTATATCCCAATGCCAGAGAGAGATGTTGATAAGCCATTCTTATTACCTATTGAAGATGTCTTCTCAATTGAAGGTAGAGGAACAGTTGTAACAGGAAGAGTTGAAAGAGGAAAGTTAACACTTGGTCAGGATGTTGAAGTATTGGGTATGGGTAAGAAGGCTATCAAAACAGCAGCTACAGGAATCGAAATGTTCAACAAGAGCATGAAAGAGTGCGAAGCAGGAGATAATGTAGGTGTATTGCTAAGAGGTTTGAAGAGAGAGGATGTTGAGAGAGGTCAGGTTGTAGCAGTTGCAGGTTCTGTAGAAATGCATACTGATTTCAAGGCAGAGGTCTATGTATTGAGCAAAGAAGAGGGTGGAAGACATACTCCATTTGTATCTGGATACAAACCTCAGTTCTATGTAAGAACAGCCGATGTAACAGGTGAAGTTGTATTGCCAGAGGGTGTTGAAATGGTAGCACCAGGCGATCATACTGAGTTCACAGTAAAACTAGGATCTTCAGTCGTTGTCGAAAAAGGATTAACATTTGCTATCCGTGAGGGTGGACAAACAGTTGGTCAGGGTATCGTAACTGAGATCTTGAAGTAAGACTTAATGGGGGAGAGGCGTTGCCTCTCCCCTGTATTATTTAATTAATTTAGCTCTTTTAAATAATGGCTAATACTGCAAAAATTAGAGTAAAGTTAAAGGGATATGATTCAATCGTAGTAGATAAGTCCGCTAAAAGCATAATCGAGACTGCAATTAGCACAGGTGCAAAGGTTGCGGGTCCAATCCCTATGCCTACCAAGAAAAGAAAAATAGCAGTAAATAGATCGCCATTTATTTACAAGAGCTCAATTGAACATTTTGAGATTAATACGCACAAGAGAGTAATAGATATCATTGATCCTACTCCTAAGACCATAGATGCATTACAACATCTTCAAATGCCTGCCGGAGTTGGTGTCGAAATACAGTAATTAAAAATATTATGAAAGCATTAATAGGAATTAAAAAAGGAATGACAAGAGTGATCAACAAGGCCGGGAAGATGGTTCCTGTTACTGTTGTTGATGTTGCAGGCTGTATGCTTTCATTCAAAGAGCCTATGGGTTTTGAATTAGGATTGGGAGAAAAGAAGAAAACTAATAAAGCATTGGCAGGAAAATACAAGGAAGCTAAGAAAGTGCCTTCAATGAGAAGATACTTTAGAGGTGAATTAGCAGTTGAGAATGTAAATATTGGAGATGAAGTTAAATCTGAGATCTTCGTAGCAGGGGATAAGGTAGAAGTAACAGGTGTATCTAAGGGAAAAGGTTTTGCAGGTGTTGTTAAGAGATGGGGATTTAAAGGAGGACCAAGAACTCATGGTCAATCTGATAGATTGAGAGCACCAGGTTCTATCGGTGCAGGTACTGATCCAGGGAGAATCCTCAAAGGTAAGAGAATGGGTGGAAGAATGGGACAAGAAACAGTAACTTTGAAAAATAGAGAAATAGTTGATATTAAAGACAGTTACCTATTAGTTTCAGGACCAGTTCCTGGTTCTAATGGAGATGTAATTGCAATATATAGCAAATAATTATGGAAGAAAAAGTTAAAAAAGCTACAACTAAAGAAACAGAGGTAAAGCTAAACAAGAATGTTTGGGAATTACCATTCAATGCTGACTTAATAGCACAGGTTCTTTATGTTTACATGAACAACGAAAGAAAAGGTACTTCTAATGCTAAAACTAGAGGTGATGTAAGTGGTGGTGGAAGAAAGCCATGGAAGCAGAAAGGTACAGGAAGAGCAAGATCTGGATCTATTAGATCTCCATTGTGGGTTGGTGGTGGTGTTACATTTGTTCCTAATAACAAGAACTGGAATAAGAGCATCAACAAGCAGATGGCAAAGAAAGCAACATGTATTATGCTTTCTGAGAGATTGAGAAAAGAAGAGTTGAGCTTTGTAAGTATGCCAAAAGCAGATGCTAGAAAAGCATTGAACAAACAGATCGGAAAGAAAGCTTTGGTAATATCTGCAAATGAAGAGATCAAGAGAAATTTAGGAAATGTAGAGATTGTTAAGGTAATAGATCCAATGAAATTGAATGCAAAGCACTTAGTAGAATCTAAGAATATATTAGTAGATCAGGATACTGTTAAAATTCTGGAGGAAAGATTAACAAATGGAAAATAAAGAAATTAAATTACAACCTGTTGTTTCTGAGAAAAGCTATAACTTAGCTAATGCTTCGAACAAATATACTTTCTTGGTAACAAGAGGTTTTAACAAAATTGAAATTGCAAAAGCAGTAGAGAAAAAATACAAAGTACATGTAGAGAAGGTAAATAATGTAGTAAGACCAGGCCAAAAATATAGAGACTTTAAAACCAATATGTTCTTCAGAAGATCAGATTTGGTTAAGTATGTTGTGACCCTTAAAAAGGGAGATAAAATTGATGAATTCTTAAATATATAGTTATGTCAGTAAAATCATTCAAACCAAAAACTTCGACATTAAGAGGTACAAAACTAGGAGATAGATCTGGCTTGGAAAAGAAAAAAGGTCCAAGGAGCTTAACTGTTGCTAAACAACAGAAATCTGGAAGAAATAGTCAAGGTAAGATAACTATCAGACACAGAGGTGGAGGGTTTAAGAGAAGAATCAGAGTCGTAGATTTTAAGAGAGATAAGTATGGAGTACCAGCAAAGGTTGAAGGTTTCTACTTCGATCCTAATAGAACAGCATTCTTAGCACTTTTACAGTATGCAGATGGAGATAAGAGATATATAATTGCTCCTCGTGGAATTAAAATTGGTGATACATTGGTATCTGGAGAACAGGTAGATGTCTTACCAGGAAATGCCATGAAGATTAAGAATATACCATCTGGAACAGCAGTTCATTGTGTCGAAAGTATCCCTGGAAAAGGTGCAGCCTTCGGAAGATCTGCAGGACAGGTAATAATGGTTCAGGGTATTGATCCTACTGGAAACTTTGTACAGATAAAGATGCCATCTGGTGAAATCAGATTGGTATACGCAGATTGTATGGCAACTATTGGTCAAGTAGGTAATGAGGATAAGGTAAATGTAAAACTTGGAAAAGCAGGAAGAAAGAGAAACTTAGGATGGAGACCAACAGTAAGAGGTATGGCAATGCACGCAGTAGAGCATCCACATGGTGGTGGTGAAGGTAAAGGTGTTATCGGTGGTGCTGCAAAAGATATCTGGGGTAACAGAGTTGGAAGAAGAACAAGAGATAATAAGAGAACTGAGAAGTTTATCATCAAGCGAAGAAGGACTAAGAATAGATCTTTCGCTAAGAAATAATTTTGAAATATTGAAATATGTCTAGATCATTAAAGAAAGGACCATATACAGACGAAAAATTGATGAAGAAGGTCGCTGTGGCTAGAGAGACAGGTAAATTGTCTCCAATCAAGACATGGGCTAGAGCTTCCACTATCACACCAGAGATGGTTGGTATGAAGTTCTTGGTATACAACGGTAAAAAACATGAAGAAGTATTGGTTGCAGAGTCAATGATAGGACATAGATTAGGGGAATTTTCTCCTACAAGAAAGTTTAAAGGTCATGCTAAGAAAGGTAAACTCTCACAGGTTTACGGAAGTAGCGGTAGATTTGAATAATTAATAAATAGATAAAGATGGAAGAGAAAATAGTAAAAGTAACAGTTAAAGATATTGCACAGTCTCCAACTAAATTAAGGTTGGTAGCTGATGTAGTAAGAGGAATGAGAGCAGGTAAGGCTTTGGATTCTATGATGCTCTTAAACAAAAAGGGATCTGATATTGTAAAGAAAGCTCTTCAAACAGGTATTGCTAACGCAAAAGATCTTTACAGTGTAGATAAGGATGCATTGATAGTAAAAATGATCTCTGTAGATGAGAGTAAAACACTAAAAAGAGCACAATTTGGATCAAGAGGTAGAGTATCTAGAATAAACAAGAGAAGATCACATCTTAATTTAGAATTAAAAGTTAAGTAATTATGGGAAGAAAGGTTAATGCAAACGCAATTAGAATGGGAATAAACAAGACATGGGATTCTGTTTGGTATGCAAGCAAGACCCAGTTCCCCAAGATTTTTGCACAGGACCTCAAAATTGAGAAGAAGGTAAGGGACACAATGAAAGATTCAGGTGTTGATCAGGTCAAGATAATGAGATCTGCAAACAAGATTGAAGTTGTGGCAAATGTAGCAAGACCAGGTGTCGCTATTGGTAGAGGTGGAGAAGGAATTGATAAGTTGCAGAAAGATCTTAAGAGAATGACTAAGACTGATGTCGAGGTAAAGATAAGAGAAGTAAAGAAAGCGGATATCTCTGCAAAGATCATCGCAAGAACAATTGCTGAAGGTATTGAAAGAAGACAACCTTCCAAGCTCTTGATGATGAGTGCAAAGGAGAAAGCAATGATGGCAGGCGCAAAAGGCTTGAAGATATGGGTATCTGGCAGAATTAATGGAGCTAGCCAAGCAAGAACAGTAAAGGTAAGTGCAGGAACAGTACCAGCACAGACCTTGAAAGCAGATGTTGATTTCGCTATGGATACAGCAAAGACATTGGATGCAGGATTGATGGGTATTAAAGTTTGGGTCTACAAAGGTAATAAATCTGAAATTACAGAAGAAGAATAATATATTTAATAAACAACCATGGGACTATATCTAGAACCAAAGAAAAGAAAATTTAGAAAAGAATTCAGAGGCAGAATGGGTGGTGTAGCAACCGCTAATAACAAGCTTGCTTTTGGAGAATACGGAATGAAAGCTATGGAAAATGGTTGGATTGCAGGTAGAGAGATCGAAGCTGCTAGAAAAGCTATTACCAACTTCATGAAGAGAAAAGGTAAGGTTTGGATTAAGATATTCCCACACAAGCCTTTTACACATAAGACAGTAAACAGTAAGATGATCGGTGGAAAAGGTGCAGTAGAAGGATATGTAGCAGTTGTGGTTCCAGGAACAGTACTTTTTGAAGTCAGTGGTGTTGATGAAGCTACAGCAAAAGAAGCAATGAGACTTGGTGGACAGAAATTATCTATGAAGACTAAGTTTATAGTAAAGACAGGAATATAGCTTGAGAATAAGATAAATAATTGATAGAATACAAGCCGTTACCAATAAAAAATATGGAAAAAGAAATAACAAAAACAAGTAAAAAGAGAGAGTATACGGGAATAGTAGTCAGTAACAAAATGACTGGTACAGTACGTATTCAAATTGAGGAAGTGTATAGACATGGCGAATATGATAAGGTTCTTAGAAGAAATAAGACTTTCTTCGCACATACGAATGAGCCTTTGAATATTGGAGATAAGGTAACAATTAGAGAATGTAAACCATACTCTAAGAATGTAAATTGGGTAGTGGTAAGTAAATAATTATGGTACAGAGAGAGACTAACTTAACAGTTGCAGATAACAGTGGTGCTAAGATTGCAAAAATCTTTGGGATTCCAGGTGGATCTAAAAGAAGATATGCATATGTTGGAGATATTGTAACAGTCTCTATACAGAAAGCATTACCAAATGGTGCAATAAAGAGACATGAGGTATGTAAGGCTGTTATCGTGAGAGTACACAAGGAATATAGAAGAAAAGATGGAACATACATAAGGTTTGATGATAATGCTTGTGTTTTAATCGATCCAAAGAACAAGACTCCAAGAGGAACAAGAATCTTTGGGCCAGTAGCAAGAGAATTAAAAGAGAGAGGATTTGATAAGATTGTGTCCTTAGCTCCAGAAGTATTGTAATTTAATAAGTACTAGAATGAAGATTAAAAAAGGTGATACAGTAAAAATATTATACGGAAAAGACAGTGGAAAAACTGGTTCTGTGGTCGCTGTAGATCTTAAAAATCAGAAAGTGGTAGTAACAGGGGTAAATTTGTACAAAAGACACTTGAAGGGTGATGGGAGAACAAGAACATCCGAGATCTTAACAATAGAAAAGCCAATGCCAGTTTCTAAAGTGATATTGGTTTGTCCATTGTGCGGAAAGACAACAAGAATTGGATTGAAGAGAGAAGGAAACAAGGTTGAAAGAATTTGCAAGAAATGTGGAAAAGTAATTGAAGCTAAGAAGGAAGAGAAAGTGGAAGTTGAAAAGAAGGAAACTAAGAAAACTTCTACAAAGAAGAGTACTAAATCTAAGACAGAAACAAAGAAATAAAAATGGCAAGATTAAGAGAAGAATATAACAACAGAATAAAAGCAGAATTGATGAAAGAAGGCGACTTTAAGAATGTTATGGAAGTTCCTACTTTGAAGAAGATTGTTGTGAATGTTGGTGCGGGAGATGCTATCACTAATAAGACTGCACTAGAGGAGATTGCTAAAATCTTGGAACTAATAAGTGGTCAGAAACCAGTTATTAACAAGGCAAAGAAAGCAGTTTCAGCATTCAAACTAAGAGAAGGTATGGAAATTGGAGTATCTGTTACCTTAAGAGGTGATAGAATGTGGGAGTTCTTTGATAAATTGACTAATGTTGTCCTTCCAAGAGTAAAAGACTTTAGAGGACT